>JACQRL010000145.1 GCA_016206485.1 Planctomycetota bacterium
ATCTGTGTCATCAAACTCCTTAATCTGAGAAATCTGTGGAGAAAATCGCGAAACGTAACCTATTTGCGTAGGTCAATCATACGATTAATAGCTCTCCTGCATACAATACAGAAGTGCGAATATCCGGACACATTCATTTTGCATTCGTTTTTTGTAGGTCTCCAGATCCCGTATTTGAACTCACCGGCTCCACCCTCGAAAAAGTCGACTGTTGCACCGGTAAAAGGATCTGTTCCAAGAAGATCTTTCCATTTTGATCTGGACGGATCTGTATGGACTGTAAGGTTTGGCCATACCGGCTCAAAACCTTCATATGTAAGACTATTCTGTACATACTCATCCCCTAGAACAGCAAAGGAATGTCCTATTTCATGAACTCCGGTATTTTTCAAATTTGATCCATTGTTGAATACCGGATACAGAAATCCTGTTCCTCCAGTTTTTGAATCATTCGCAATCACTACTATAAGATCTGCATTGACTCCTATTCTTCTTGCGGCCTGTCTTACGTGATCTTTTCTCGATATCAGCATTTGTGTCCCGCCGTTATAAAAAACTCCGAGCGCATTATTCCTGCATATATTTTCCAAAGGGCGATCAACACCCGACTCAACCGAAACCACATCCACACAGTGGAAATTGAACTCGTTGAATCTGGATTTGAACGGCTCGTGATCAAATAAAGCGTTTTTTAAATCCACAACATCTTCCCTGAATCTGGGGATCTCGCCTATCGTATAACCATCACCAACAACAACTATATCAACCTTATTCATCGGAGACCCGTTGCGTACATATGTATGTGTACCCGCAATTTCCATATCAGCTTCAGTATTATCACAGGTCTGCAGATTGGTAATCGTCTGATTGTCCGAGACGACCTGACAATCGGTTATTATGCCTCTATCAATCTTGCGCCCCATGAACATCTTCTCGAGACTGATAAGCTCTGAACGAAACGGCTCGACGGAGTGATCTGCCAAATTTCTGATCTCATCAACACCCATATTGAACATATCTATAAGTGTGTAGACCGCCTCCCTTTTCACATCAATCGAATTGGAACTGTACGCAAGCCCCCTTATAGCTCTATAAACCTCAAAGCAGTTATATTTTGCGACCGTCCTGATGATACTGCCTGTGACTGATAAATCCTGCTCCCTAACCAGGTGCTCCATGAGAAACATCGCAACAGCAAATGAGCCGGAGTTTCTATTACGGAGGATGATAGCAGCACCTTTTCTGATCTCCGGAGAACGCTCATTACTGACTAAACTCATCAGCAACGTATTTATCGAATTACTGTCATAATCCGACTCCTGCAACGCTAACAAGGCGATAACTTTCAACGCGTCACTATTATCGCTTAATAAAGTATTTTTCAATCCTAGAAAACGCTCATCGTTAACTCTGGAAGAGCTGAAAGCAATCGAAGGTATAGCAGTTAAAATCACAAAAAGAACAACTTTAGATGCGCCTTTCAGCAGCATCAGCAATTCAATCTTTTTTCCTTTTATTCTAAGTTTCATAAATATGAGATGAGCAAGTAGTGTGCCAAGAACTTCTTATTAATATTGAATCTGTTAGGGATAACACACTATAATTATTCAACAACACCATATTTGGTCCCTGTGTCTGAATAATCTACATGGTGTCTTGAATCCGGACATTCAAACCTTTAATTAGAAGATTTAACTCCAGTTGTGGTTTTTTATCCGGTTTTCCCTTTTTAAATCAACCTGTTATGGCATATCCGTTGCTATTAATTACATACTTAAAATGGAGGAAAATATGAAAAAATTAAGAAATCTTTCGGTTCTTTTTGTGTCTTTTGCAGTCTTTTCATGGCTTCAGGCGGATACTACACATAGTTCCATAGCCTTTGATGGCACCGGCCTCGCGCAAAGGGATGGAATAATTACAATCAATATTAACAACAGATACATAAGTATGCCGGATGTGCTGTTTGGGCTGGCATTTTCGCCTGTCTTCGAAAATCGTGGAGGAGACATGAACAGGATCAGCATTGGTCAGGAACTTGGAATATCAGGGATCTCAGGGATTTCTGGCCGCTCAGGAACTTCAGGTATCCGCAGAGGTGAGATGAATGGAACTATATTGAGCCGGGGGATGGCAGATCCAAATATTCTGAGCATTATAGGGAGAGGACAGGATAATTGATCCGGAGTACGCGTATTAATAAATATGAACTGAACGAGTCCAAAGCGCGCGCTGTACGATTTCCTTGTAACATACCCCAAATTATTTACGTTATAGCACAGCATGGAAAACCTAGGTTTGTGGATAGCCCTTGGCATTCTGGGGCTTATTGTTCTTTGGTTTATTGCGGCTTATAACGGGCTCATCAGCTGGCGCAATGCTGTCAAAAACGCCTGGTCACAGATAGACGTTCAGTTAAAAAGAAGATATGACCTCATTCCCAATCTTGTCAATACTGTTAAAGGTTACGCAAAACATGAACAGCAGATCCTTGAAAACGTTACCAAGGCAAGAAGCGCTTGTCTTGAAGCAAAGACTCCAAAAGATCAAATGAACGCCGACAATATGCTTACAGGAACCCTTAAGACGCTGTTTGCCGTCGCGGAAAATTATCCAGAACTTAAAGCGAATCAGAACTTTCTGGCGCTTCAGGAAGAGCTGTCATCTACTGAAAACAAAATCTCCTTCGCAAGACAATTCTACAACGACACAGTAATGACATACAACACAAAACTGCAATCTATTCCTACAAACATCATTGCCTCAATATGCAGCTTTACTGCAGAAGCATTCTGGCAGACACCCGAGGCTGAAAGGCAGAACGTAAAAGTTGAATTCTAATACAGTCTAACAAGTCTAAACAAGTTTAATGAGTCTCTACAGTCTAACCGGTCTAGCAAATCTAGGAATTCGTTACGAGTCACGAGCTGCGAGTTGCGAGTTGCAAGATTAAATCATGCCGCAACCGCACTTATATCAACTGATCGCAATAAATAAAATTTATTCCTGGATTCTTATTTTCTTAATCACGGCATTGCTTACTATAGTAGGCGCCTTTACCTGGGGAATTTTCGGAATACTTTTTGCTTTGATTATTTCCGTACTGCTGTCGCTAATTTCTCTTTTCTATGGCGATGCGATTGTTATGCAGCTCATGGGCGCTGAAAAAGCAAACCCGGATGAATTCAGGACTCTTCACAATATTATTGAAGAAATGTCTCTTGCCTCAGGACTTCCAAAACCGAAAGTTTTCGTGATCCGGTCAAACGCGTCGAATGCGTTCGCAACCGGGAGAAACCCTCAAAACGCATCGATAGCTGTTACGACAGGTATAATGGAGATCCTAAACCGTGAAGAGCTGCAGGGAGTTATCGGGCATGAAATGAGCCATATCAGACACAGGGATACATTGTATGCGGTTCTCATGGGAGTAATGGTTGGGGCAATCGTAATATTATGCGACAGTTTCAGACGCTCGCTCAGATGGGGAGGCCTCAGAAGACGCAGCGGTAAAGGAAGCGGACAGGCAGCGGCTATTATACTTGTTGTAGCAATTATCCTTTCTATTCTGGCGCCGATTTTTGCCCAAATTATTAAGTTCGCAATGTCGCGAAGAAGAGAATATCTGGCGGATAACGGAGGAGCTGAGCTGACTCGGAACCCGCTTGCGCTTGCGAAAGCGCTTGAAAAGATATCAGGAGATCCTGATCCCTTGGATATTGCAAACAGAGGAGTTCAGCATCTTTTCATCATCAATCCATTAAATAGTGCCAGACAAGAGTCAAAACTGCATTCCTTATTTTCAACTCATCCGCCTGTAAATGAGCGCGTCAAAATTCTCAAAGAACTCGCGCACGAATATTCCGAAAAAGCTATAAAAGAACCCCTTCAATAAACAGTTATCTGATTGGAATCTGCCGCGTTTTTCACCCCTGACATACGGATTATTGATCAATCTGTAGCGAAATCGCGATCCTATGCCACAATAGATCAGTGTTACATACCCCAAATTCCATATTCATCTAATCGATTCTGACTTCTGTCTCCATTTATTGTTTGTATCGTTTATTCGACATAACTGTGTTAATAACATTTATCAGGTAATCACCAATATTTTTTCTGTTTTCTGCGCTTGTGTTCAGTGTATCAATAAAATTAGAAGTATTTCTATAAAGCTCTACCCGATCAGAGCTGTTTTCAAGTTGTAATATGAGATTGTCAACGCGCTGTCTAAGTTCATTGTGTTGTGAAGGATCTACATATCTTTTTAACTCAGATTCTGCTTTAGATGCTACAGAAGAATAGTCATCACTGAACATTGTAGATCCCATACTATTATTTGAAGGATCAAAAAGAAAATTGCGGCTTTGTTGTCCAATGTATCCGCTATTTTCCAATCCGCTGAAAAAATGATCAAGGTTTTGCCATAACTGCAGCTGATAACTCAACTTGTCTTTTGTCGAAAGTTGTACTATCCCGCCAAGAAATCCCGCCAAACCGTTCGAGATATTATCAATATCTTTATCATTCAAATTGCTCTCTTTCAAAGATTGGTTTGTCGCGATAACGGCCGCCAGCCATTCTCCCATCCCAAGGTTTCCAAACTCCGCAAACTTAACCATATTAATCTGCAATTTAGTCATCCAATCCATATCAATAGCTTCCATCATTTCCATCTGCATTTTCGTCATCGCTTCATTGTAAGTTTCATTATCCATTTTTCCGGAACCATCCTTTGTACTCTCACGGAATCTCCTCTCAACTTCGTTCACCTTAAGAGTCTGCTCTTTTATTTTGTTCAAATCGCACAGAGAAATAAGCTCCTCCAACCCCTGAGTCAGTTCCTTTTCAGACATTCGTTTATTTTTATTCATTATTTTCATGACTGAAGCAGCTATTTTTTTGATATCTGCAATCTGCTTTGGAGTCAATGTACTACCGGAACTTTTCAAGTCCTCCTCTCCAGATGAAGCAAATACCTTTTTACCTATAAGATTGGCCAGTCGTTCTTTAAATAATATCTTTTTTTCAGTTCCTATTAAAAACCATCCTTGCTCGAGAGTTTCTTCATAACCTGCCGTTTTAAAAACGATTGCGCCGTCAAATACAGTGATCATAGTTGCTTTCCTTGCGCCATCCCGACCAATAGCAAGAAGAGAAATATTAAAGATCGCGCTTTTACTCTGTATCTTTCCATCCTGAGTCGCAATTACTATTTCTTTGTCCAGTTTTCCCTCAAACACGTTAAAAACTGCCGAACCACCGCTTAATTTGAAGTTATGCTCATTGATTTGTTCAAGCATTGTATCTTTTGAAACATCGATATTGTAATATGTTGTTCTGATTGCCTGATCTTCAATCCTATCCTGTAAACTGAATCCGGGTATACCTATAATAAGATAAACTATAAGATTCGTAATCAGAAAACTTCTTTTCATATATTTCCTCCTTTACTTCGCATTTTCTTTTTGAATCATTCTTTCAATTACACCGACCAGATATTCTGACATTTGATTCTTTGTCCCTTCAGCTACCGATCCAAATGAGTTTACAAAGCTTTCTATTCGTCTGTAAATTTGCAGTTTTGTAGAAGAGTTTTTCACATCTGTAATCAACACATTAATACGCGGCTTCAATGATGGATCCTGAGACTGCTGTAGATATGAATTTAGAGTCATTTCAATCGAGCCGGGAAGATCATTTTCTCTGTAATAACTGCCGCCTCCGAACATACTCACATTTGAAGAGCTGGAAAAAAAGTTTCTGATATCCGGTTGCACATAACCTTGCGTTTCCATGACACCAAAAAATGATTCTATCGCCTCCCAATGTTTAATTTGCTTCTGTAACATATTTTTTGAAGATTTTAATCCCGTAAATGTATTCATGTAATCCGCAAAATACTTAGAAAGATTGTTTAAATCAGATTCAGAAATATCTTTTCTGCTTAGCGCGCCATTTATTCCTGAATAGACAGAAATACCGGCATCATCAAAAACATCAAACTTCTTCTCTGCCATCTTAAGATAAGCCATCTGCATTTTCATGATCATATTTACATCGAGAGCTTTGAAGTATTCCTGATGCTTTTGTTCTTGAAGTTGTAGCAATTCATTCATATCATCCGGTTTTATATCCTTACTCAACTGATCATACTTTTTATTAATTACTCCCATTTTCTCTGCCATCTCCTTCAACTTATTAAAATTAGATACCTCCAGAAGATCACTAATCCCTTCAGTAATTTTCTCGCGGGATATCTTGGCATCAAGAACTAATTGTTTCGTCACTGTTTCCGCAAGCTTTTTAAATCGCGCCTTGTCTCCTGAACTTTTACCCTTTTTCGCCGTATTTGCATCAGAACTCTTTTTTGCAAGACCGGAACCAGCAGAATCTGCCACAAAATCCTCAAATTTGTATTTAGCAAGCGCTTTATTTCCATCGCCGATAAAAATCCATCCCTGTTCAACATCCTCGTCATAGTTCGAATTAACAACCGTAACCTTACCATCAAAAACCATTACAGAAGTGGCAGTTACACCACCTTCACCGGGTAAATCTAATACTGAAACATTAAACATCGTTCCATTTACTTTTACAGCGGAATGCACGGTCGAAACAGTGAATTCACCCCGCAGTTTTTCCCCTGAAACCTTGAAAACAGCAGATCCCTTATTCAGTTTAAAGTGATTATCACCTAGTGAAATGAGATCTGATTCCTTTGAAAGTTCTACACTATAAATATCTGTAGCCAAACTGCTTTTACTAATTGAATTAAACCCGTTTGAACTATCTATATTATTCTTTTGAGCTCGGAATTTATCTGCAGATAGATTTTCAGTATTAGCTGATTCTTTCATACCCACTTTATCAGTTCTATTATAGATCTTATAAATCACAAGAACGGAAATCACCACAACCATTAAGGCTAAAAAACCAAACTTTTTAATCATTCTATTCCTCCATGTATCTTATCTATCTCTTTTCTTCTCTTATTTGAGCAGATTTTCTGCCTGCTAACTCAGTTTTTTTCTTATTACCCGACAAAAAATTATAAATAAAAATTGCCAGTAATAGTGCGACAGCAACAATCAGAAATGACATTCTCTTCAGCATATTCACTCTTTCATCAAAGTGATCATTATTTCTTCTGTAACGAGTTTCCTTGCGATTACAGGGCTGAAACCGGTGCGATGTAACCTTATCTCAACAGGCTGAGTTTTAAATACCTTGTTTAAAGAAAAAACTCCTTTTGCATCGGTTGTAGCCCTGACAATATGCGCTCCTTGTGTCGCAATAACAGTCACATTTTGAAGAGGGATGCCGTCTTGACCGGCGCATTTTCCGTTCAGATCAACAAGATCAGATGCATTATTCTTTGCAATATCTTCACTATTATTTAAGTGCAGGTATCCTCCCTTAGCCAATGTGACAGTGCCTGATGCTCCCTTAAATTCTACAACTCCGTCTAACACAACAATTGAAACAGCTTTATTTTCTTCATTCGACTCGACAAAAAACTTTGTACCCTTAGCCGAGGCAACGCCATAATTTGTCTCAACTTCAATAACAGATTCAGAAAGTTTTTCAGTGGATGAATGGAAAACATCAACAAACACCTTCCCTCTATTTAGAGTAACTGTATTCCCATCAATATTCTGCAAATTTGTATCTGAAGAGTACCACAATGCTACACGGTCAGAAAATAGAGTTTTTGACAAATGCATTGACGATTCTGATACAGGGGATGTCAAAACTTTCCAGAGAACTATGGCAAATAAAACTATAGCAGTTGCAAAAACAGCGGGGAAAACCCAGAACTTTCTGGAACTGCGAACATCAGCAACTGCAATCGGTTCCTCATGCGCTTCAGCACCGCTCTTAAATCGTTCAATAAGTGCAGATGGGACACTCTCAGTATTGAATTTTATATTAAGTAAATCAATAAGCTTTGATGCTTCATCAAAACTTTGAGTACATTTCACACATAGCTGTATATGAACCTGCATTGCCTCAGAGGTTACTTTATCGAGTTCTCCTGATGCAAAAAGCTCGATCTTCTCCACAACTTCGAAACAATTCATAAATAATCTCCAAGTTGTCCTTCCAGATTACGTCGTAGTTGTTTATATGTCCGCGATAGCTGGCTCGTAATGGTGCCAACAGGACAATTCAAAATCGAAGCTATTTCAACACAGCTTTTACCTTCTTTATGTTTTAACCTAAGAATCTCCTTTGCCTGTGGAGAAAGTTTCACTACCTCCGATTCAATCTTGTCAAAAAGCTCTTTATCTGAAATTATCTGTTCCGGCAATACAATATCATCAGGTTTGGTATCAATCTGAGATGGTTCAACTGCAATATATTTTATTGATCTTGCCCACTTGCCAATCCTGTTTGATGCGATACCAAAAAGCCAATACTGAAATTTGTCTGGTTCTCTGCAGGTTTTCAATGAACCGTACGCCTCAGTAAAAACTTCCTGAGCAAGATCTTCAACATTATTTTTTTGGCTTATTCTCTTGTAAATAAACGAATAAATGAGGGAATAATATCTGGTTACAAGCCCTCCAAAACACTCCCTTTTTCCGTTTAAAGTCATCATTACAAGCTCTTTATCCGAAAGTGACTGCATCTGCCATATTCTAAATATTTAAGTACCGTGAACAGCAATTTTACTGCATTCAAATCGATTTCGGATTGACGGATGTTCCTAAAAAATATTTAACAAAATCATGATAAAATTGTGGAAAAACGCTTAATGAGAATCAGAGCTAATCTGTATGTACAAGTAGAATATGCTATTATGCGCATCCTTACTTACATATGCTTCCTTCCAAATACAATCAGAATTGATAGTGGAAGAGTTTTCTCCTAAACAAGATGACTATATAGAAAAAACTATAACAATAAAAGGAACTGTTTATGACAGTGATAACAAACCGGCATTCGGGGCAAGTGTGGAATTTAGATTGGACAACAGCCCGGAAAACGGCTCTCAGTTCATTAACATAATCCGCGAGCCGGATGAGTATTGCAGACATACAGATCAACATGGGAATCTTTGCAGCAGCGTGGACAATGAAGGAAAGTTTGTCCGGAAAATAAAATATCACGCAAAACATGACCAAAAAATAATGCTGTTTATTTTCGTTCATCCCATAGAACTTGAAAACCTTGTCTCCCAAGCGAAAGCTATAAGAAGACATATGAAAGATCTCGAAGGATACAAAATAGAAAAGGGAGACCCTGATGGGAACATAAACAAAACTCTGGAAGATCTCAGAAAAATGCTTACAAATTTAGACAACATAACAGAGAAACAGCCAGAAATTTTCTTCTGCAAACTAGAGAAATTAATTATAAATGAAAAAGACAAAGATCTTGATCTCACTCTAAAAGGAGAGCCTCCTTCCTTTGTAACTATTGAGAATTCTACAGAATCATTGGGCAATTTATTGAGATTTGGAGTGAGTTTAACCTTCCCAGATATTGATTTGAAACATTCATTTAGAGCCTACTGGAACATAAAAAAACGATATATGCTTTATGTCCCAAGCAATACTTCAATAAAACTCACTTTCGAAGCGTACGGTTACCCCCACATAATAAAGTTATTTGAACCACTTACCACATATCAGAATGTTCCTATAAAACTAGATTTCCAAAAGGGTCCTGCAAAGCTCTGCGGAACATGTGCCGATGAGAGCGGGAATCCTCTAAAAACTGTCAGAGTTGCCATATCACAGGAAGGATTTAGCTCCGCCGAGTGCCTGACAGATGAAAACGGAAGGTTTACTATTGAAGGAATTCTAGACAAAAAAACTACCGTTATATTCATACCTAAACGGCCATATAAATCACTCCAACTTGAAAATATAGATCCGCAGCCACAGCTTATGGTAAAACTTCGAAAAATGACAGAGAAAGAGCTGCAACAATCTCGACGTGACTGTACGGAACGTGAATAAATACCGGCTGATAGCTGAAGGCTCAACCATAGAATCATCGAATATTGGACGTTAGCAGAACTTTGGCAAAAAGGCGAAAATCTTTTTGAAACCGTGAACAGCAATTTTACTGCACTATAGTCGTAACAGTCTAAAGAGTCTCATAGGTCTATTCATCTCGTATCTGTGAAATCTGGCCAAATCTGTGTTATCGGTGGAAGAGATCTGCTGAAAATCTGCTATTTAAAATCGCCTTCGTCTGATTCATCTTTCTTTTCGAACATAGTAGGCTCAAGGTCAGGATTAATTCTTAAATTCTTTAAAGACATTTCCATCGATTGTATCTCAGATTTTATTTTGTATTTGGTTGGAACACTGAATCCTTCAAATTCCTTATATTCAGAACTCGTTACAGTAACTTTACCTTCAGGCGAATCGAAAGTTGTTTGATATATTTGATTGCCATTTGACTCTATGAAAAATCTTTCGCCTGCCATATTTCCTTCAGTAATTTCCAGGACATTACAAAGTTTTCCATCGACTTCTTCCTCTCCGACAAACTGAACAGGAGGATTTTCCATCTCAGACAAATTCTTCAATGCAAGCAAAAAATCAGAATCCAATGTTTTCTTAAGCTCAATAACCTCAGAAGCCTGTAAAGACATAGTATTTCCCATAGCTGACTGCCAACCCTCATCCTTATTCAAAACCTGTACCAACTTACCCATCGGGGTATCAAGCTCTAATCTCAATTTATCCGGCAGTGAGATCGTGAGTGTACCCTTCATTTTCATCTTTCCCATCTGTGATTCCATCGACATCTCTAAATCTCTGGAGACACTTTTAATATTTTTAAATAGTTGTGGTGATCCGACGACTCTAATTACCTTTCTTATTAAATCGCGCCCTTTATTTAAGGCATCAGAATTGGTCTTAACAGTAGTAGGAGCCTTCGGTTTCTCCAAAGGGATCACATTTACCTGCCCCAACGTCTCCAAGGGCCTGCCAAAATCTGACTTCTTCCCAACTACTAATATAGTAAGTTTATCAGGCTGATAATGTCTTTTAACCGCCTGCAAAATATCATCCTTAGTCAAACCGGAAACTTTTTTCTGAAAAATCTCAGCAAAGTCGTTTGAATATCCCGATTGTTCATACCTTACATATCTTTCAATTACATCCTGTTTGGAATCATACTGAAAGACGAATGAGTTAAGGATTGAATCCTTTGCAAACCGCAGTTCCTCATCAGTTATTGATTCAGAGCACAAATTTTTCAGTTCTTCATTCATTGCAGTTATCGCATCAATAGTTGTGGGGGATTTGGTTGAGCATGCCATATAGGAGCTGCCCGGAAATGTCCATCCGGATCCTTCAGAGCTCCAGACTGAATACGCAAGGCCCTTTGCAGACCTGACATTTTTAAAAAGTCTGCTGGAAAATGCACCTCCAAATATTGTATTCGCGACTTCAAGAGCAACATAGTCAGGATCACGCTTGGTTATGCCAAGATTTCCCATTAATACCGTGCTTTGAGTAAGGTCATTTTTTTCAATATAACTAACTGACTGTACCTGAGTCTTTTGCTGAGACTCGAAGCGAAACTCAGGTAACTTGTCTTTCTTTTTATCCCAACTGTTGAATACTTCCTGCAGTTTAGCAACAATCTCACTTTTGTTAAAGTCTCCCCAAACGCCTAATATCAGATTATTCGGACAAAAAAACTGTTTATGAAACGCCACAAGATCATCTCTGTTAATTGCATTTATTGTCTCAATCTCTGTAGTGCGCGCAAGCGGATGCCCTGCTCCAAATATTAGTTTGTTAAATTCCCTAAAAGCAATACCTGTCGCGTCATCATTTCTTCTGGCAATAGATGATTTCATATTCACTTTCGCTAAGTCAATTTTGTCCTTATCAAATTGCGGCGCCATCAAAATGTCTGCAAATAATCTTAGAACATCATTAAAATCGGTATTTAAAGCTGACAAATAACCTGAAACACTTTCATGACCTGACCAAAATTCGATGCTTGCGCCCTTGCTTTCAAGTTCTTCATCTATCGCATCTCCTGTCTTTGTTTTTGCACCGCCAGATCTTAATACATCCGCTGCCATCTCAGAAAGTCCAACCTTGTTATCCGGATCAAATATTGATCCTGCACGAATTTCAGCCCTTAGACCAATCAAAGGAAGCTGATGATCTTCTAAAATATATATTATTATTCCATTTTTCAGGACGATCCGTTCAGGTTTTGGAGGTTCAAACTTACGCAACGGAGGCGAGGCAATTTCCTTCGGATTTTTTGTATCAATAGTCGCAGTACAACCACCTATAATCGATAAAGAGACAAGACAACAAAAAGCACAGGTCGTTTTCATTAATTTTGAAATCATAACTCCTCCTAATTTGTCTGAGCTTTCGTAACTAATCGCGCAACAGATCTGTTAGACTTCTTAAAATATTCCGTCGCTACGCGTTTTATATCTTCGGCTGTTACAGATTTAATGCGCTCTAATCCCTTCGTCATCTCACTCCAATCACCTGTTAATGACTCAGTGGATGCAAGTTGTACTGCGAACATTAATGTGGAATCAATCTGTCTTATAGCATTTACCTGGATGCGTGACTTTGCGCTTTTGAGTTCTGAATCGGTTACCAGCTGGGACTTCAGCAATTCTATTTCTTCATCTATTACCTTTTCAATCTCTTCAACAGTGTGGCCGGTCGTCGGTATAGAGTAAACAACAAAAAGATTTGGATACTCATATCCCGGGAAATTTGACATGGAACCGACATATAACGCTGATTTTTGTTCTTTAACAAGCTTTTTATAAAGCCGTGATGTCCTTCCATTCGCAAGTATTTCATTTATACACTGGAAAACTGCTTCATCTTTACTAAAAGAGTTTGGTTTGTGATACACAACACCATAAGCAGGCTGCGCAGTAGTTTCAACATCGACCCTTCTTTCTCCTTCCTGAATTGGTTCAACGGTAGCAACGCGCTTCGGTTGTGAACCACGCGGGATCTTGCCGAAATATTCTTCTGCCAACTTTATTGTTTCTTTAACATCTATATCCCCTACAATGGCCAAAACCATATTATTGGGAACATAGTATTTCTTATAAAACTCAACGGCTTTACTTCTTGTCAGGCTATCCAGATCGGACATATGTCCAACTGTCGGCCAGCCGTAAGGATGAGCCTTAAAGGAGATGGAAAGAGCTTCTTCCACCAGTTTCCCAAGAGGCTGATCCTCAACACTCATTCTTCTTTCCTCTTTTACAACATCCCTTTCCTTATAAAATTCTCTCAGGACTGGATTAAGAAGCCTGTCTGCTTCCAAAGCTATGAATAATTCAAGTTTATTAGACGGCATACTCACCAAATAACATGTAAAATCGCTTGAAGTAAATGCATTGAAACCGGAACCTCCGTTTTTTTCTATGAGAAAACCGAATTCATTGCTGTCTACATGCTTATCTGCCTCTTCCTGAAGTCTTTTAAACTCGCCTTGCAGCCCTTCCAATTTCGTTTTATTTATCTCTGTGCCCTTCGATTTTTCTTCCAAAATCTGATCGACAACCGCGTCAATTTTATTCAGAAGTTTTGCTTCCTCTTCATAATTTTTCGTTCCAATCCTGCGTGTACCTTTGAATGCCATATGCTCAAACATATGCGCCAGTCCTGTATAGCCTGCTTCTTCATTAACAGAGCCGACATGAACAACATTCGCGCAAGAGATAACCGGCGCATCATGCCTCTCCAGAAGTACGAGCTTCATTCCATTCGAAAGAGTATGTTTAACTATTTTGCGCTCAAGATCACCCTGTGTTTCATCAGTAGAAAATACATATAAATTCCCAGATAAACCTGCTATGAATGCCAATAAAAGTAATCTCATATTAGACCTCCTTAATTAACCATTCATAACGATACAATTATCGATATAGTTACAACAGATAATAACTTCCGGTATCAATGCAAACCTGATTCATCCAACATTTTATTTATGCACGAATTATGGGTCATAAATCGTGGATCTTGGGGCGTGGAGCGTAGAACACGGAACAAAATAGCAGCTTCTCGTGATGCCGGGTTTACTGCATCTTAATCGTAATTTCCTGAGGTGTAGCTTCAGAAAATTCGACTGCCTCGTCGTACTTTTTAATCCACTCCAGCGCAACTTCATCGAAAACCAGAAATTGGAATTTTTTTTTACCTGAAGTAAATGAATAATTGGTTGTGTGGTATTTGTTCTGCTTTGGGTCGTTGTATGCATAAATCTGCATACCTTTTGGAGCCGTTTCTGTTATACACAAAATCTTGGCGCGGTTTGCCGAAAGTTTTGTCTTAAAATCGTCTTCAATCTCAAAATAGATCTTGTACTGTTTACTTTTTCTTAGAATAATTTTTACCAGATCTGCTGCGTTAATATCCTGATAATATGCATAGAGTCCATTACCGGATGCAGTAAATTGATTTACAACTTTATTTTTGTCTAAATCCATTTGGAATGAGCCATCCTGTCTGCTCGTACTATTAATCCATCTTCCTTCCTGATATGCAATAACATGCGCATTTTTCAAAGGAGCCCCTATTTCATTCAAACAAACACCTATGAAATCTCCTTCTGATTTTTTAACGTTTACCTCCAGATACCTTGATTCTCCTTCTGCCAGCTCAACTTCAGCCGACCATCCTGTATATGCAGCGCCATAAATACTTCCATGAACAGTAAATTTCAAGTTCGGAGGGAGTTTAAGTTTATACGTACCGCTCTTGACAGAACCCAGCGAATAATTTATTAGTGCCTCGCCATTAAATTGGCCTGTAGTCACATCATAATCTCCGATCTTGGCAACAATATTCATTGAGAGCTGCTGTGCAGGTTCTCCATCAACAAAATTTGTTTTTAAAATTAATTCCGCCATTTGCGGCGTAGAAAGAATAGTATCAATTTCCATAGGGTTCTTAACTATGTCAAAATTCTTTGTAAAAGTAGCTGAGATGTAACGAGATCTTGCCATATCTCTTTCATTTACTCTTATAAGATTGCCACCCGACTTGATTTCTCCATTATCATCAATGGCTCCATTAACATACCAGGATATAACAAATTCATCCTGTCTCTGCGCAGGTTTCTTATAGGAATATTCAGCTGTAAAACCTCCTTGCTGATCAGCACTCATACTTCCAAAGTTGAGAGAACCTTTCTTATCTGATGTCACTATACTGAAAGCTACCCACCCTCTTCCTGAATTCGCTGAATCAGATTCTAGTTTACCTCTTACCCTAATTACCTGGGTAATAACGTCACTTTCTTTTGGTTGTGAGTTCTCTTTAACCATTTGCTGTATATCTGTCTCTTTACCAGAAGCATCTGCCGTCACATCACTCTGAGCGCTATGAGCATCAGGTCTATCTGGTTTGGTTGAAAGATCCCGATTAGAAGAGGTATTGGAATTGTTTGAATTGTTGCTTATCTTATCCTTAAAAAGAAAGAAAACTACAAGACAAGCAATCACAGCAAGTAATACAGCAAACCTCTTCAACATACATATATAATGACGTAACCGATGTTATTTTCAACAGAAGTTTTTAGAAAATATCGAACGAACCTACTATTTCACTCGACGGTTTTACTTAGCAGCTTCCCACTTCTTTAAGATATTTTCTGCCTCTTGACAAACAGTAGTTTCCTTATAACGCATGACACCTTTTTTGCGTTTATCCTGCTCATTGGTGTCAGTGCAGGTTATATAAACATAATCATTATCCTGCAGCAACTTTGAAATTTCCTTTGAAAACTCTTTTGCGTTCAATCTGCCTAATGCCGCAACGGCGCTTGCTCTTATGCGCGGATGCCCATCTGAAAGAAATTTCGCCACTTTATCGGCGAATTTTATTTCTCCGAACTCGCCAAGCGCGTAGAGCGCGGCGCTTTTAACATCAGCTACCCCCTTACTTTCATAAAGGGAATCCTCCTCTTCATCCTGTTCTTCAAATTTATAATCAAGCAGATCTGCTATTTTATCTGCATATTCCTTAGCCCCCATATCTCCAAGCGCTATTATAACATAAGCCTTTGCGCAGAAATCGTTTGTACCCAATAATTCAGCGATATCTTTGGCACGCTCTTTTGAGCCAAGCATGGAGATGGCTGATATAGCAGAATATCTAAGCATTTCATGATTGCTATTGAGAAAATCCGCAATTTTGGCTTCATATTTTTTCTCGCCCAGAAGCGCAAGCGCATGTATAGAATCTCTTCCTGCCCATAAATTGTTTAACACTCGATTATTTTCAATCATCTCGGCAATCTTTTCCGCATATTCCGTCAAACCAAACTCGCCTATGACAAACGCCGCAACAGATTTTACTTCAGGATCAGGATCATCGAGCAACTTTGCTATCTCTTTATGATATTCTTTTGCTCCGAAACTATAGAGCGCTCTCAACGCATCTTCCTTGACACTCTTATCCTCATCATCAAGCTGCTTCACAATATCCTTAACATAGGCCTGAGCTTTCATCTGACCTAGCACAACCATCGCCGCAGTTTTCACACCCTGATTCGAATGATCTATGAACTTTGCAATCTCATCGGCATATTGTACAGACTTCAAGCTGCCCAACGCCCGAATGGCCTGGATTTTAATAAGAACATTCTCATCTTTCAAAAAGCTGGCGATCCGTTCTTCATACTTCTTTGCAGGCATTCTTCCTAAGGCATATATTGCATATGACTGAACATTGACATTCTGATCATCCAGCAAACCTGAAATCTTATCCATATACTTAACCGGATTCATATAGTTAGCAAGATTGATCAAAGTATTTGTCCTTACATTAATATCCGGGTCATCCAAAAGCTCTACCATTTCATCTGTATATTCTGCTGCCCTCAAAGTTCCAAGTGTCATAACTGCGCTTAATCTTACCTGAGGGTTGTTATCTTTTAGAAGCCTTGCTACAAACTCTCTTCCAAACTTTAAATTCGATCTCGATGCAAAAAATAAGCTGAATTTCTGTTTAACCTGAAACGATTCAAGCTTTTCATAGATCCATTCAGTAAGCTTGCGTTGCTCTTTTTCACCATCTATATGATATTTACTTGGTCTGCCCAGCCATCGCTCAAAATATTCAAATGAGACCTTTTCATCAGCATCATAAATATCATCTATTTCATCCTTAATTTTTTCTACCAGTTCTTTGCCAAGTACATGCCTGAACTCAATCTTCGCCAGAATTTCTTCCAGCCTCACCCTTAAATCCGGGTTATTATTCTTCCTGGCAGTATCGATATTATCTTCAATAATCTTTTTCAGCGCCGGGTCTTCCCATAAATCCACCAGTTTACCTGCAGCAGCTTTACGAGACATAATATCATCATCTCCAAGCTGTTTTATAAGGGTTTGAACAGAATCACTTTGATCAGCATCCTGCTGAGCCAAACTTAGACCTAAAAATAATACCCACTTCAAACCCATAACCGCCTCCTTTTCCTTATATACTTAATACACCCTTAATCAAAATTGCTTTAACTTAATCTAAACTGTTGACAGAAATGGGAATAAGCTCTATTTTGCAGGGATTTTAATTGTAAACTCCGCCGGCGTTGATTCGTTTATTTCCACTGTCTCTTCGTGATATGTTTTCCATTCCAGATATATGTCATCGAATTGTTTGAAAACAAGCTTCTTGGATCCCGGAGCAAATTGTGAATGGATCGTTACAACATTTTCCGACTGAACTGGATAGAGAGGCAGCCCATCTGGAATCTTGTCGGTAATACAAAGAACTTTTGATTTTATAGTCCCAATAAGCTTCTTATACTCCTCAGGACAATCTAAGGAAATTTTATAGGTTTTTGATTTCGTCAATATGATCTTTTTCAGATCGGAAGCCGGTACATTCTGGCTATATGCCCACAGTCCGTTGCCATATGCCTGAAAATAGTCTACTTTACTGCTTTCATCTAAATCTATTTTAAATGTTCCGTCCTCACCTACCCTGGCACTTACCCAACTGCCGTTCTGATTAACACTAATACTGACATTTGCAACAGGTCTCCCAGTCTCATCAATACACTGCCCTATAAAAGATGGATTTGCTTTTTCTATATTTACATCAATATATTTAGTCTCATCTTCTTTGAGAAGTATTTTAGCCACCCAGTTCTTGTATTGAGGACCCAGCGTTCCTATAAGTCGAAATTCAACCCCTGCCTGCAGATGCAGTTTAAGAGGTCCCGGCTTAACCTGCCCTGCGCTAAAGGTAACGTAGGTATTCTGTGGCAGAAGCTCATTTATGCTCTGCCCTTCAACAAAACCACCAATAGTCATCCAGATATTTTCGAGACCATTGCCGGATTTAGGTACACTCAAATTAAGTACGAGATGTCCCATTGCGAGCTGAGTAAGATCAGCATTAACGAACATTGGATTGCTTGTGATCTGAAAAGATTTTGTACGGTTCCCGCTTATAGATATATTTGTCGAACTTCCGGCAGGCATATCACTCCAGGATTTGATACCTGAATCAGTTAACACCCCATTTATGACCCAACTTATTACCAGCGTGTCCTTTCTTGATGTTGGCTTTTTATAGCTGTACTCAGCACTGAATTCTCCATCCTGATCAGTATAAATACTGCCAAGATTGAAAAACTGAGCATTTGTCTCACCTACTACTGTAAAGTTTATAAGAAGTCCTTCTCTGATCACAGCAGGCTCTGTAGTATTGTCTAATCCCACAAACTTCGAACGACCAAGTTCACTATCCGTAGAACTTTTTGGTATCAAGCTTTTTTCAACCCTGCCTCTGATAGTTAAAATCTGCGTTATAACCTCATCACTCCCTTTCTTTTTCTCAGAAGGTTTTTGTTCAGGAACAGAAGGAGTGTCGGATTTCGAATCAGACTCGTGGATATTATTCCCGTTAATGTTTCCCCCTTTGTCATTAGTATTGGAAGTTTCACCAACCCTATTCTTTTCTTTTTCGCTATCTTTATCACCTCTGCTGCCCAACGGATCTTTTAATAGAAAAAGAATTGCCAGAAAGAATGCTCCGGCAATCAAGATCGAGAACTTTTTCAGCATCTGTGTATTAGACGTTTCAAAATCACAAGAAGTCTACATAGTCTCCTTAGTCTTACAAGTCTATCCAGCATTCGACTCTATTGACCGTGAGACTGTTAGACCCGTTAGACTATTATTCTGATTACCCTTCCACCTCCAGCTCAACCGGAACAGTTGAGGCCCTGAAATCAGGGGCATAATATTCATACACCTGACTTACAGGAGTCTTTACCTTTATGGGAAATTTAGGAGTAAGTTTGTAACTATATTTTATCTTCTCACCCGGCTTAACATCGCCAAAATAGAGTATAACATTCTTGCCCTGATTAGTGTACTTCATAATCTGCCCATCCTTGACCATCTTTTCAAATGATTCACTGTCAACCGTAAAGCCGGCTGGAACCGCAAGGTCAGCTACAACCATGTATGTTGAATGCGCGCCTTTATACTCCATAGATACATTTGCCGTCAGTTGATCATCTTTTTTTACCTTCATCTTATCGTATTTAACATCAAAAGCGAATCCGTTCGAATTTTGTTTATCATTTTTGCTATCCCATGGGAGATAATATCGCGTAACTATCTGGTACATAAATGTTCCCTTGCCGTTCATCCTTACACTAATTGCATTTGATCCTGTACGTGTGGCGTCTCGGAAATCCACAAGCTGCGTGACATCAAACTGATCAGGTGTGACAGTAAGAATTCTTTTACTGCCATTAACATCTACGGCGACCTGGACTGTCCCTTCCGGTTTTAGACCGCTGGATGCCGCAGTAAGCGCCTTAAGTGAAAGTATTGTTGCCTGAGTCGACCCCCAAGCTCCATAAGAAGATCTTGATTTAACAATGTAATTTAAAGATCTGTTCACAACACCCGTATGTTTTCCTGACTTTATCAGAGCATTGATTACCAGAGCTGTTGTCTCTATATCAGCAGAATTACCATGCGCATATGACAGTGTCTGAGATCCTGTCTTCCAGTATGTGACATCCTGCTCATCTGTTTTCGAAGACACGATTTTTTCGATCAGCTTGCCGCCCAATTTATCATCCGGGTTACTGCCAAGCAGCGCATTGGCTGTAAGAGCAAGAACATATATGTTGTCAGTATCTCCGATATTTTTCCTAAGAAAATCAAGCGCCTTTCCAAGCTGAGGGCCGCTGTATTTTGTTTCAGCGAGGACCCATGCGATATACCCTGTTAACGGGAGTCTTGGATCCTGAAAAGTCGCGATTTTTTCTCCATGGGTATTGCCTACATTTCCCCATGAACCATCTGCTGACTGTATAGATATCAACCAATCCTGTGATTTTTTGATAATCTGAGGATCTATATCGTAGACCTTGGCAGTATCGTGCAGCTGGAATAATCCATACGCGCTTACCCAAGGCTGAGGATTATCATGAGTGCCCCACCAGGAAAACCCGCCAGACGGAGTCTGAAACGTCAGGATCTTTTGATACCCCTGACTTATATAATTCATCGCTGTTTGTGTCACCTCTGGCTTCGCCAATCCTGCTGACTTCAGATATGTCATAGCCACGACGTTCGGATAACTCCGACTCGATGTCTGCTCAAATCAGCCGCCCGGCATCTGGAACATGCCCTCCATGCCGTCAAGCACCTGAGAGAAAACGCTCGGATAAAGCTTGAAAAATAGTTTGTATGAGTCTGGAATTGCTTCTTTGGGAATATTCAGGACCTGTTCAATATCCTGTTCAAGTTTTCCGTTAAGAACGACTTCGAATTTTTGTCCATCCGGCATGACCTCAACTTTCCTCTTAACAGCATCAGACAATTTTGATCCATATGCCTTAACTGTCAGAGTATGCGTGCCTATCTTTCTCACCTTAAGAGTGAAGTACACCGCTGTAATCTGGTTTGCAGACAGATTGATTTCTTTTACATCGTTATCCAAGAGATCAAACCAGTTCTCTCTTTCAAGGACCAGTTTTACCTTCTGATCACTTTTCAGATAATTAAATACCGATATCGGTACGCTTACCACATCACTCTGAGTCAAAAGCGACGGGAAATCTATATCAACAAAGAAATCCTGGAACACTACCAACCCTTTCGCTGAGCTTCCAAGACCTCCCTGTTTCGAATTCGCGCTTGCTATTATACGCCACTTTGTGATAGAATCTGCCGTTGTAAGATCTAAATCAGCAACTCCTGACTCATCGGTCACAAGCTGCGGATCAAAATACAGCGTTTCAGGAAACCATTCCCTTATACGCATTGGGAAATTCGCAGAACCTGAGCCGCCACCAGCTCCTATTGCACCTGCGACTTCATCAACAACTCCATGAGCTGGGGTATCATTCACATCTCCACGTCTGTCTTGAAACAATAAATCCCCCTCTGCTCCCTCCACTAACCCGGCATTTTTTAGATGCCTTCCTCCCCCACCACCGTAATCTCCTGTAATTGCAAGACTGAAAAAATGTATATCCTGATCTAATGATGGATATTTTTTGATTATCGTTTCCCATGAAAAAAGATTTCCCCACGGATCTGTAATCTCATTAAGATCAACATCATCATTTCCAATCATTAGGACAAGAAGCATCGAACTCAGGATTCTTCTGCTATGCTTTCCGTTAAATCCTTTCAATTCTTTCCATTTAAGTCCATGCGCTTCATCTCCATCCTTCACATCTTTTCCATTAATATTAATATAAACATCATTGAAATGGGTACTACAGTTGTCTTTACAGGGGCCAAGAATCATCCAGTTTACTACAGGCCCGTTGATATCATATGTATTACCATTAACCTTGGCTTTTAATCCGGTCGCATCCTTCCCGTCTGAATCCTTTAAAAAAAATCTAGATTTAAACTCATTTATAGAGTTATAAGCATACACCTTTACAACAATTCTGTTAAAACCAGTTTTTAAATTAACAGCAAGATTGTTGTATCTGTGATGATCTCCCCATCGATATCCGTGATATGCACTAAGATAGTGATTAGACCCATTGCTCGAAATCTCCAAATACTCATGAAGATCCGTTGCAAGAAGTACCTGCCTGTCAGAATTCGAGATAATATCTGTAACCAGATAAGCGGAACCACGTTCAGTATCTCCTAATTTAATGAAACCTGCCAGGTCTATACAATCGATTTCCTGAGTAGTCGTATACTTATCCAGTTTCTTAGGTTTATCATAATCATAAGAAATTTTCTGCAGTATTTTGCTATACAAATTATTGAGCTTTGAATCTATGGAACTTTTTCTGTTAGAATAAGTATCGAGCTTCCATTTGTTCGGCAATGCAGAAGGCTGTACATTCAGCAGGAACATTCTCGCAAGTTCCTGCCTGGAATTTGTGAGCCGCTCCGTTACCATAGAATTGATCTGATCAGATCCTGCAATCTCCTGTCTTGTTTTTAATATCTCTGTATCAACAGTAAAGTATGCCCTCTCCATTCCGCTCTGTACATTCTGCAATGAATAAATCGCCTCATCAACAATGCTTACTCCGATGGCTGATTGAACAGGCTTTCCGTTATGGTCTCTAACAGTGAACCTTATTCTTGCAGTATCAGCCGGGAGATATGTATCCTTATCAAGCTCAATACTGACATCAAGCTCATTATTTGGATGCACATAAACAACCCTTGCGTCACTGCCTTTTTCTGAAGTAGCATGGATTTCAACAGTGCCAAATATCTGCTTTCCAAGAGCAAGCTCAATGTTATTACAGCCCTTAACTGTATTAAATATCTTTGATGACAGTATCTGCCCTTTTCTGACAATATTAAAAGTTACCTTACCGCTGTCATACGCTGCGAACATATCAAGTTTGATTGAGTCACCGGGATTATAAAATGCTTTATCAGTCCTTATTACAAAAGGTTTAAACAATCCGCTCGCATCAAGATTCAGATTTTTTGTTATCGAATCAAAGTTGCTGCTCTTCGCCTGAATGACTACAGGAAGCTGCATATTTTGCAAATTTAGTAAACTATTATCAGAAACAAATCCGAATTTTACCATACCAAACTCATTTGTGTCACAGTTGACATCTATTTTGCCCATTTTGATATTCAGTTGAGATTTGACCGGAGACCCATCTACTGCGGTTGTCAAAACATATAAAAAGTTTTGAATCCCGGTTGCAGCTGCCCCGCAGTCGAGAATCGCATATACGTTCAACGGCGAAGACCCAAGAATCAGCATCTTTGATGATTTCTCAATATGGTCTGCCTTGTCGGTGATCTCAGCTTCAAGTACAAAATTTACTATGCCACCCTGTAGCTTTGAAGATAAAGTAAAAGGAAGTCTCAGCTCAAATTCGCTCTTTCCATCTTCATCTGTATTTAAATAGACCTTGGCAAACTCCAGTTTTTCGCCGGCGAGTTTACCCATTATAACTGCCTCACAATTCGACAACGGTTTACCATAATGATACTTTGCCTCGAAGGCTCCCTTTATTGTATCACCGGGCAGGTAGCAGGTTCTATCCGTCATAATAGTCAAAGAGGATTTAGGAAGACTGTATTTCTTGACCTCAACCTGCCTTTCTGCCATTGTATTCCCCGCTGTGCATCTTATTTTGTAAAAACCAAGGTTTACTTCATCAGCAAGATCAAAGTCAGTGGAAACTATACCGAATTCGCTTGTTTCAAGATTCTCTTTGTGCAGTTTATACGTCTTTGGATCCTCGATCTCTAAAAGTACGTTTCTTTTTGTAAGAGGCGTAAGTGTAATCGAATCGAGAAGCATCGCTTTAATCTTAACATTTTGTGAAGGTTGATAGATCGGCTTGTCTGTTATGATCATAATCCTGGGGTGGTTTCCTATGGACACCTCGACAGAATTTTCAATATCACCCAGATAGGATGAACTTGTAACGGCCATTCTGTAGCGCCCCTCTGCGAGACCCGGAATTTTAACATCTGCTGACAGATTTCCCTGATCATCAGTCTTTCCTTTGTATATGACAGAATCATTAATGAGTATTTTTATGCTGGCGTCACTTACAGGGTCAAAAATGCTCATACCCTTTGAGTTAATAACACTAATGTTGATAGTAGAGACAGAATCAGGAACGAATGATTGCGGCGCGTCTATGATGATCTCCTGAAACTCAGAATTGATCTGATTCTGCTTGCCATCTTCGGATAAGGCTACCAAAGTAGCAACCGCAATAACAATAACCCCAAATAAACTCTGATTTTTCATAAGACCTCCTTAAAAATAGTAGTAAGTATTCAGTAGTTAGTAGATAGGTGGTACGAAATACCAAATAATAACTGCCAGCTACGAACCAACGACTGAAAACTTTTATTCGATTCATTCTGTATTAGAGGACGTCACTTACGTTACAAAAAGTTCGACCATCAAAAAAATTAAGAAAAAAAGTACAAAAAAA
>JACQRL010000019.1 GCA_016206485.1 Planctomycetota bacterium
ACTCAGGACTCAGGACTCAGGACTTTCTCCTGCTCTATGATCCATGTTCCATGATCCAAGTTCCATGATTCGTGATTGGCTATTCGTATTGTATATCTTCAGTGATATTTGATTTGTTGGCGAGACGCATCGGGAAAAAGCTGGAAATAATTGATATGATTAAAGCGATTGCCAGGGAAGCGAAAACGGGTTTTGTTGGAAATGAAAATGGAATATCAAACCCTCCGCTTTTCATCAGAATTGCTTTCATTGGCAGGGCTATCGCGAATATTCCCATTAAGCATCCGAATATCCCGCTGAGACTTCCTATATAGACAGCTTCAAATGCGAGAGATTTGTGCACTTGCTTTAATGTGGCACCGACTGCTCTTAGCACGGCAAACTGTCTCGCCTGTGTTATAAATGAAATAAATAATGTATTTGCTATGCCTATCGCTCCGATAATAATCGCTACAAGTATATATGAATCAGCAAGCTTGAAGGCATCTTTAACGAGCTTTAATGCATATTCTCCAACCTGTTTTGCATCGAAAACATATATATTATACCTGTTGCTCAGTTTTTGGTTCAGGTCGAATCGCATCTTTTCTATGTCAGCTCCATTTTTGGTTTTTATATCTATCCAGGTTACATAGCTGTCATTCCAGTATTTTTTGTAGATATCACGGTCGATAATTATGACGCCATTTTGCCATGAGTAATCTAATAACTGTTCGCATATCCTAAACTGCTTATTGCCATCTGCGATTGGAAGAAGTAATTGATCCCCTATCTTAGACCCGTAAAGATTGGCAAAGTTATCAGATATGACAACCTGCCCATTTTTTAAATTTCTCAGCAGTTCATCAGTGTTAATTCCATCCAAAATGAAACCGCACTTCTCTCTGACATCAAGAAATTCTTTTATGTCCATTGCAATTAGCATTGCGGTATTGTTTCCAAAAATGGTTATAAACTTTGTTCTTATCCCGTAAGTTTTATCAATTTGAGAGTCCTCTTTTATTTCATTGAGAATCGAGTCTGGAATAACAGCGGTGTCATAGAGATTTTTTGATATATTGTGGGATAAGATAGACAGATCAAAAACTAATACTGATTCCTGCCATTCCCGGAGACTTTTTTGCATACTACCTAGCATTCCCCACATCGCCACAAGTATTGTCAGGCTGCCTGCAAATGCTATGACAGTGAGCGAGGTACGAGATGGAAATTTTATAATATTATCGAGCGCTATATAACCCTCAAATGGAAGAATAGTTCTACCAATTGCCCTGATTACATTACTGAACCAGATAACAAGTTGCGGTAAGGCAAGTGCAAGTCCCACTATCGACATGACCAGTCCTACTATCTGCGCATCCAAAGATGCTGATGGATCAAGGAGCTTGATGAATGAAATGGCAAAACTTCCCGCTCCCAAAATAAATAATTGAAAGAACCTGTTGTGGATGCTTGAGCTGTAAATAAATTTTCTTATTGCGCTCATCGGTGAAACGCCGGACGCATAAATAGATGGCACTAATGATCCAATTATGGATGTTGATGTTCCGAGCAGTAGAGATTTCCAGTATATATCCTGTGGGATGATGGTATCTGATACATTTACCAAGTGTATCAATATATTTGTATGTTCGGCCATTTGTGAGATCATTAATTTAGAGATTGATATTCCAAAGAACATTCCTACTAGAGATGATATGAAACCTATGAGCGCTCCTTCGATTACAAATGAACTAATGATAGTAAATCTGCTTGCGCCGATAGCTCTTAATATTCCTATATCTTTTACCTTTTCAACTACAGAAAGGGATAATGAATTATATATAATGAAAATACTGATGAGGGTTGTAATAGCAGTTGCTGCAAGTGTCATAAGATGTATCCCTCCAATCGCATAATCAAAAGTTGAGTTCATTTGCTGCGCCGGTTTCGATATCGAGTATTCTGTCCCTAATTTCATTTTGAGCTCATCTATTTTGTTTTGTTTTGGTTCATCTACTGACACTTCGATTCTGCTGTATCGGTTGTTATAACCGAAAAAGTTTTGCGCTGTTTTAATGTTCATTACGATAATGTCTCCGGATAACGTCTTTGCGATACCTTCGTCATCAATGATGCCGGCAACGGTTACGCTTTTAAGACCGTTGTGAGAGTTGATCTTGAACTGTGATTTCAGAGAAAGCCGATGTTTGTCTGCGAAAATACCGGTTATTATTATACTTTCCGGGTTGAAAAACAGTGTTAAAGGATCTGAAACAAATTTGTTTGAGAATTTGTAGTCGCGCAGTTTGATGTCGCGGGCAAGATCGATTCCAAGTACAATAACATGAGACTTAAACTCCGGTATTAAAGCAGATTCCTGTATAACCGGTGACGCGCGAATTCCGGAGATCTTTTCGATTGAT
>JACQRL010000140.1 GCA_016206485.1 Planctomycetota bacterium
AATTTTCAAATTAATACCAAAAAACTAAATTTAAATGACCAACTTTAAACTTCAAAACACCAACATAGCACTGAGGAAATCCCGATTCTGAAACGAACAATAATGAAATCATTTCCTCCCCCCTCCACTCTTAATTACTTTCTAATATAGCGATAAGCTCCATAAATGTAAAGCAAATTTGAAGATAAAAAAATATTTTTCTTACAAATCTGCTGCATAGTTTTTAACTGTCATGAATTTAACCCTTGGGAATCTGCTCATGTACTCAAAAAGTTCGACAGTCATCTCGTAAAGTTTGCGGGGATTATACTGAAAAAAACGGTAGCGCAGATCAACTCCTCTGGTGCTTGTAGGTAAAAACTCCCTTAACGAAAACTTCCCCTCAATAAATCTGATCGGTTTCCGGTCAGGATTAAACTCTTCCGGGTGGCACCCATACACAATCGGTTTTCCTGTCCTGAGAGATTCCTGATAAAGCTGGTAGAAAAATAGCTTCAAAGCCGAAGTTCCAAACAGCTGACCAAATGCAGTGACAAAAGGGACAAAAAACGCTGAAACAGGGATCTCCCAGATCTTCAGGTTCCCTTTCTTAAATGGAGAATCAGAGGAGGGATGATACGGCATAACAGGGGCAGTCAGCCATGAAAAATTCAGCGGTTCAGATCCGAACAAACCTAATCTACGAGAATTAACCGAGACATCAGCCACATAACCGAGTGAATCTAATATCCTGAGGGCATCCCCTGATATCTTATAGACAGGCGCTCTGAATGTCACAGGTCTGAATCCTGAGCCTTTTTCTATTATTTCGGTCGACCTCTCCAAATACTCCTGCTGCTTCTGAGTCGGCATCGTATTATAATGTTCATCTGCACCCTTATGGTAAAGTCCATGGCTTCCAATCTCGTGCCCTTGTTCAAGAAGAATCTGCGGGTTACGCGTTTTCTCAATCACGCACGCTGTATAAAAAAAAGTCGCATTTACACCTAGCTCGTTAAGTTTCCTTCCGGCAAGCAGAACAGATTCCGGAACACCATCCTCATCATGCACATCCAGTGTGACTAACACATGCACATCTTTCATATGTGTCTGCTTAGTCTAGTAAGTCTATGTGCTCTTACAAGTCCGGTTATGGCGCTATTGTCTGCTGTATAAAATTAGTTATAACTCTTACCGTGCCTGTTGCCGGATAAAAAACCAGATTCCTGCCGGCAGGGGTAAGGACAGGGCCATTAAGTAATGTAATTCCATATGGGACTGAGCTGTTACTGGGCTGAGCATATACCCACTCATTATTGCTAAATGTAATCATCCCGTCTGAAGACCTTACCTTAAGCATAACTATTTTCGAAGGATAAGATGTATTGCCATATGTATTCCCAATAATTGCGTAGTTGCCATCTGAGGTTGTTGTGGCCGAAACAGGTTGTTCAAAATTATTTATATTGTCATATATCCCACACCATTGTGTATATCCGGCCCAATCCTTTTTACACAAGGAAAAACTCGAATAAGTTACTGCTCCGGAATGATTATAAACATCTCCGAGATCAAGCATGTTGCCTGCGCCTGTCTCTTCAACATAGAATCCGATATCTGATTGAGGCTGGTTTGATCTCAGAAACTGATAACTGCTAAAATCCGGGCTTGATCTGAACAAAACAGAGTCGATATCCCGCTGGCCGGAACCGCTTATTACACCCATTGTGCCGACAATTATAATATCGCCCGACACACTATTCGAAATCACATATTGAGCTGAATCATTCATACTGCTCCCGGCTATGAAAGTCCTACTGTTATTGCCCAACCCGTCGATTTCACAGATGAACCAATCCTGCTGTATTCCGTTTGTGGAATATCCTGTAACTACAAAATTATATCCAACCTCAGCAATCGACTGTATACGATCTATAGCAGCGGCAGAGTAAGATGTTGAGAAAAGGATCCGAAACGGATTCAGCGCAAACCTCGCTACAAAAAAACCATTTGGCTCGCGGGCCAGGATCACAAGACCTCCATCTCTCGTAACTATGACCTGCGCCGGGTCAGACCGAAATGAAAGATTGCTGAAATTGAACTCCACCGCGCCTGTAATAAAACCGTTAGAGTCTGCTGTAATGATAACCATGTTGTTGTTGTTCTGGGCCAAAATAACGCATCCGCCGTCAGAAGTTGCCGCGACCGACGCCGCGGAAAGACCCCAACCGCCTGACCCCACGGCACGCGCAGTTTCTATCGTCAGGTCATTTTTTAATTTAATCACGAGCACTTCTGAAACTCCTCTCATCTGGTCATAACTGTTCGCAATAGCAAGAAGTCCGCCGTTTGTCTGAATCACTTTGACTGCTGTCACAAATGTATCCGGAAGACTGTAGACCTGGCCTCTCCATGGCGGAGCCGCAATCTGAGTCGACTTAACGCCCTGCAAAAGAGAAACCGGATTTTGCTGCATGCCCATAAGTAAACCAATCAATAATAGACAGATTATTTTAAGCGCTGTTAATTTCATGATAAGCCTCCTTCATTTAACTAAAAAGCAACTTTTACGACTATTTCTTTAGCGTGGCGGGGTAATTATTACGCGCTATCTTTTCGCGCCCCTGCAGAAGATTATGGCGCCCATATCTGAGGTAAATCCGAGATTTTCCAATACTGCGTCAGCCGCAGCGAAACCCGGAACCGAAAAAGCAGGGATAGATTTATGAGAAAACATTATTATTTCTGAACGAATATCAATAAATCCAGCTTTTCTCATATACCCTTCAATTTGTTCTCTGGTAAATAAATGGTCGTGAATATGAGGAGCCAATCTTGTAAACGGCTTCAGAACCTCAAACCAGGGACAATTTACATTCGGGAAATCCACGACCGCGGTTCCTCCCGGCTTCAGGACCTTGTAAATCTCGCTGATTGCGCCGGATGGATCACTCAAATAACGCAGAGTCGAATAGGAAAAAACCCCATCAAAATAATTTTCCGGCACGGCTTTGCTCAGAGTTTCAACATCAGAGCAGACAAAATCCGCCCTTTTTACTCCGAGATCAAGCGCCACTTTTTTTGCAGTCTGTATGGAAGCCGCGGAAAGATCGACTCCTGTAGTCCTGAATCCCATATTGTTCATGTAGAACGAATAATGGCCGACCATACAGCCTATCTCCAACAGATGGTCAGGAGGCTTAAACCTGCCAAGTCTCATGGTTTCATTGATTTTTCTCATCATAAAATATTGAGTTCCCCAATTGAAACCAAATAGTTTTCTTAAACTTAGATTTCTGAGCTCCTTGTTGCGGTATATTATTTCATGTCTTTCCTGAGCAACAGAATCATACATCTGCCTCAGCTCAACTTTACTATCGTTTTTCATATTCAGTTATATAAGGCAGCGCGTATAATGCGTAG
>JACQRL010000131.1 GCA_016206485.1 Planctomycetota bacterium
CAATTACATACACCAATCCGGTATTCAACGCGGCAGTTCTCGCAAGAACTTCTCTTCCATTCTCTGCTAAAACTACATATCTTGTATTATAGAAATAACTCTGGAATGGCTCATAAACAAATATTTTCTTCTGAGACTCCTCTCCAAGAGCGACTTCAGGTATGCTGACAAGAATATTCCCATCCCTACCTTCTAAAATACTGATGTCCACAACCCGCTTTACTTTTTGCCTGTTTTTTACCGTGACCACATAAGGTACGAACTCACCAAGATTGCTGATAAATCGCATGCATTCCCTAAGCTCAACTTCAATCGACTGACCTGATTCTTTTGATTCTCCCTGAACAAATAACATTAACGCTGAAAGAATTATTTTCATCTTGCTTTCTTGGTAAATCTCACGTGAATCTGAGGTAAAAAGCGCGAAACCGACAGAAATTGCGAAGCTTTCTTCATCCGCGTTTTTCTGCAAGTTTTCGTGATTTCATTAGAAATTTAGTATCCAATATAAAACCTTTCTTATTTACGAGCAGCTTCTTCCACCTTTTTGGAAGTCTTCATAACTGATTCGAGAAGTGTATTTACGATCTTATCTGCAGTCACGTTATCCGGAGCTGCCTCAAAAGATAACAACACACGATGTCTTAAACATGGATTAGCGACGGCTCTTATATCATCAAAACCGACATTCGGCCTCCCTTCGATCAGCGCGTTTACTTTTGCGCAGGCGACGAGCGCCTGAGCTCCTCTTGGACTTGAACCAAATTTCACATACTTTTTTACCAGATCAGGAGCATCAGCAGAATCAGGGTGCGTAGCATCTATAAGTCTGGAGGCATAATTTCTTACCGCCTCAGGAATCAGTATCTGTCTTGCAGTATTTTGAAGTTCAAGAAGATCGCTCCTCTCCAGAACTTTACTTGCCGCCAGCTCCGGCTGAGGGTCTCTTTTATCTATAATAGATTCCAGCTCTGTCACGGATGGCCTTGAAAGAAAAAGCTTCATAATGAATCTGTCGAGCTGTGCCTCAGGAAGCGGATATGTTCCTTCCATTTCTATAGGGTTCTCTGTTGCCATTACAAAAAAAGGTGATTCAAGTTCATATCTTTTTCCAAACGCTGTAACTGCGCGCTCCTGCATTGCTTCGAGAAGGGCAGACTGTGTTTTAGGAGTAGTCCTGTTTATTTCATCCGCAAGAAGCAGGTTGGTAAACAACGGACCTTTATGAAACTCAAAACGTTTTGTTCCATCAGAAAGCTCGACAATAATATTTGTCCCTATTATATCTGACGGCATCAGATCGGGCGTAAACTGTATCCTTGAATAATTCACACCGAGACATCTTGCCAGGGTCCTGACAAGCAATGTTTTTCCAAGGCCGGGAACTCCTTCCAAAAGAACATTTCCCCCGGCGCACAAAGCTGTTACAGTATTTTTTATTATTTCATTCTGTCCTACAATGACCTTCCTGATTTCAGAGACAAACCGTTCTATCCTTTCAGAAGCTTGTCTTATTTCCATAATTTATCTTTATTTCAACCGGTCAAAATACACTCGAACCCTTTCTTTATACTGCGGAGGGACTTCATCAGATTCCAGATAGCGCTCCGCCTCTTCGAGATAACCCGGCAGTGCGTCCTCAAGCTCCAGTGTTGATTTCCCTCCGGCTGTCCTGGAAGGTATTAATATACCTTTCTTTTTCACCGGACCTCTTTTTATTTTCTTCTTATTTTTTACAAGTTCAGTCTTCGCATCATCAAGTTTTATCGGATCTCCTTCAGACTCGTGCATCGGAGTATCACCATACCCCTCTGTTCCGCCTTTACCAAGTCCGCTTTTTTTCATCCCTGCCTTGCCGTTATTTTTACCCTTTCCTTTCCCGCCCCCTTTTTTTCCGGAACCCGTACCGGGTTTCTTGCCACCCTTTCAGCCGCCGGCCGATTTGCCCTCTCAGGTAGGAGAGTGCTGATTATTTTGCGTGTCTCACGTAGACTCCTCATCTGAGTCATCTTCTACATCTTCAGATTCGTCATCTAATTCAGAATCATCTTCATCTGTACCTTCTGCTTCGGACAGCTCCTCTCTTGCAAGCTGTCTTTCCAGAAGCTCATCTTCTAACTCATCGAGCTGTGAAAGGGCATCCTCCATATCCTCATCAAACTCGCCATCATCAAACGGCAGATTCTCGAGACTTTCCGACAGACCCTTCATCTGCTGGGCAAATTTATTATTGTCTCCTTTTTTTAATGACTTAGACGGTTTATCCAGCATCTTCTTTAATTCATTGTGATCAGACTGAAGTTTGTTCAGGGCATTGTTCAGCTCATCGCCCTTCTTATCAGCGAGCTTTTCTGAAATTTCTGATACATCATCATGTTTAGCTGATTCCATTGCCTTTGCAATATCCTGAGTCAGATTATTTTTGCCCATTTGTTCCATAAGAGCCCTTTTAGCGTCTGCATCCTGTTTTAACTTATCAAGCTCTGTTTTTATTTTATCTGCCCTTGCAACGGCATGTTTTTTTGTGATCTCCTGCTTTTCAAGTTTCTTGGCGAGCTGCGCGATCTCTTTTGCGAATTTCATAAGCTCAGAATTTCCGAGCTTATGCGCCTGCCTTTCCAGTTTTTTTGACAAGGTTGCTAATTTATTGATCGTCTCGTCATTTGCTTTTGCCTGCTTTTCTCCATTATCACTACCGGAAACAGACCGGGAAAAAGAAGGGAGGAGAATTATAACGCCGCATAATATAAAAACAGCGCAGCTTATTACAAAATCAGCCGGCCTGTAAATCGCAAAGCTTACCTTTTCTGACTTTTTACTGAGAAGAAGCTCTGCTGTCTCAACTGCCTGATTACAAAAAGCCGGTCTCTCCCGCTCAGATGCGCTTTCAATTTCGACCGCCTGAGTTACGACCTCTTTAGTTTTAAGCTGCATATCAATAAAGAGCGCGGTCTCTTTAATTGATAAAAAAAGCGGACGGGCAAGCCGGACGGCAAACAAAATAACAAGCAAACCTAAAACATAAAAGATAGAATAAGGAACATCGGTAAACTTTGAAATGAATAAGATAAAAGCGGCTATAATTCCACAAAACCAGAGAGCCCTAAAAAAAGATCTGACGAAAATTCCTGTATTAATCCTTTTTTGAACAGTACGCACATTATTACAGACTATATTATTCACTTGATCCATATCTTATAAATAAGCAACAAAACGCTCTATATATTTAGACGATTATCGATACACAATACACTATACATAAACTCCTAGCCTGTATCTCATAACCTGCAATATGATTAGTAAGAATTGATAATCTGAGCATAAAGGATTAGAATATAAAGTTATGGCATACGAAGAGAAATATTTGAGTTTTTATTTCTTTAAAAGCAAAGATTCACTCTATTCTGCGGACTCAGCACCGAGATCAGCTTTTGCCAGTAAATTTATAGATTTTATTTCCACACAGAAAAAGAACGGACTTGATATAAGACTTTACACATGCAAAGGATACAGGGAAGATACCGATTTTCTCATCTGGCTGATTGCAGATAACTTCGAGGCATCCAATCAATTCTACGCCGGATTTGAAAGGCATTTCGGTTCGCTTTTCAGCGCTAGTTATATTTTTCATGGCATGACAAAACCAAGTCAATACTTCAAACAGGAACGCCCCCAG
>JACQRL010000133.1 GCA_016206485.1 Planctomycetota bacterium
ATTATTCTCCATGGTGCCAGATATATACTGACAAATGCATCGTTTTGTATTCTGATAAGATCAGCAGGAGACAGATTATTAACCGACATAACGGCAGAACCATAGCGCCGGAACTTTGAAAAATCTTCTGTCATTAACTTTAATCCGTATTTCCCCATTTTTGCCATTTCAAAAAGTTCAGTCCCGGGATATGGCATAGCGATGCTGCAATTAGCCTGGTGAATTTCACGGGCATTTCTTAAATAAGACAGCGTTTTCTTTATCGTCTCAACCGTTTCTCCCGGCATGCCTATCATGACTGAGTTTAAGGTTTCTATGCCATATTTATTTGTTAGTCTATTGGCTATTGAATAACTTTCAAGGGGCACTTCTTTGCGCATAATTTCCCGCATCTTTGCATCAACTGTTTCAAGCCCAAAAGAAATCCTTATCAATCCCGTCTCAGCCATCCTTGAAATAAGTTCTTCGTCAATAAGATTTGCACGGGTGCTCCCTTCAAAAGTAATCTTTATCTTTTCTTTATTAATCATATCACATAATTGTAATATATAGTTCTTATCAAGTGTTAACGTATCATCTAAAAAAATAAAATGCTTAATATTGAATTTTGAAATAACAGAATTAATCTCATCTACAACCAATCCGGGAGACCGCTTTTTTACCCGATTACCAAACACCTTTGTACTGCAAAATATGCACTGAAAAGGACACCCCCTTGTTGTCATGATAGTGGCGAAGGTCTTAATGCCCTGCAAAGTCCCAATTTTGTATTTGTTCGTCCTTAATAGATGCCTTGCCGGAAATGGTATAGAGTCAACGTCATAAATGGTGTCAGAATTACCGGTAAATTTAATTTCACTTCCATTTCTAAAAATGACGCCTTTGATAGAAGAAATATCTTTGCCGTTTCCGTATCGCTCCAGAAATAACGGCCAGGACACTTCTGACTCCCCGATGAAGGCATAGTCAAAAAACGGGCTAAAAGCCTGTTCCTTCAGAACGGTTATGTGAGGTCCGCCAATTATTACAGGTGTTTTACTAATCCTTTGTTTAAGCCCTGCTGCAAGCTCACTTGCAATATGATAAAAAGGTGTTGTTGCAGTTATACCGATAATATCCGGTTTAAACACTGCCGCTTGTTCTATCATTTTCTTTAAAGGCACATCCTCTGCCTCTCCGTCAATTATTTTTACTTCATGCCCCTTATTTTCTGCTATCGCCGCCAGATATGCCAAATTCAAAGGGGGCCAGGTAGATGCCTTTTTTGCAAAGCGAGAGATTATCCCATACTCGCCTGTCCATTTTGGAAATAACAGCATAACCTTCATCTAAGTCCCTCCTTTAGGAACCAATCGTAAGTCACTGAGAGGGAAGTTCGTAACGGCGTTTTAGGCCGCCATCCCATCCGGAAGAGCCTGCTTGAATCCAGAATCTTTGCAGGCATACCATCAGGCTTTTCCCTGTTGAAAAATAACCCACCTTCATAACCTACGACTTCCTTGACAATCTCTGCAAGTTCTTTTATAGACAAATTAGAACCTCTGCCAATATTGATTGGCTCTGAGTCATTATATCTATTCATAATAAAGATACATGCATCAGCCAGGTCGTCAGAAAATATAAAATCCCGCTGTGGTATGCCAGTCCCCCATACCTCAACCGTTTCACTGCCTTTCCCTTTTGCTTCATGTATCTTCCTGATAAGTGCTGCTACTACGTGTGAATTCTCAGCACTAAAGTCATCACCAGGCCCAAAGGCATCAGCAGGTATTCCACTGATAAAGTCTACCCCATACTGCTTGCGGTATGCCTCGCACAATTTAATACCGGCTATTTTGGCGATTGCGTAGGATTCGCTTGTGGGTTCAAGCGGGCCGCTGAACAGCGATTCCGTCCGCATCGGCTGAGGACAGCATTTCGGATAACTGCAGGAACTTGCAAGATAAAGCAGCCTCTTCACCCTATGGCGCCAGGCATTGTGAATTATGCTGCACTCTACCAGAAGGTTGTCAATCATCAATTCGGCAGGATATTTCTGATTGGCCATGATTCCACCTGACTTCCCAGCTGCAAGAAAGACGTAATCAGGATTGAACCGTCCAAAGAATTTGTCCACCTGGGCAGCATCGGTCAGTTCAGGTCCTTCTCCTTCGCTATCAATAATTTTTGTATATCCCTGCCGTCCTAATTCTCGCAGGATGGCCGAACCTATCAGGGTATTTCCGTCCGCAACATATATCCTTGCGTCTTTATCCATGGACTTTACCATTCCAGTTCACAATCTCTTTTGCTGCTGATACAATCTCCTGCATACCCGGATAGAACGCCTCTTCCAGGGTA
>JACQRL010000134.1 GCA_016206485.1 Planctomycetota bacterium
CCTTTAAGTAGTATGATGTTACCAGCATTGGGGAGTTTTCATACGCGCCAGGCAGAGATTACTGCTAAATTTGACGGTTTAGAAATCGCTCTGGCACTTAAGATTTATAAGTCAAAAAATGTAGAGTATCCAGACTCTTTGAATGATATCATTCCAGAATACGTTTCTGAATTACCAAGAGACCCTTTTACTGGGCAGAATTACATATATCGTAAAGAAGGCGAGGGCTTTATTGTTTACAGCATAGGGAGAAACGAAAGAGATGATAATGGACTTTATGATGAAAAAAGTTTGCAGCGTAAGCATGACGATTTAGCCTGGCGTTGTTTAAGATAGGAGGGTTAGTATGCTAAAAGCATTGTTATGGAAAGAATGGAGGGAAAACAGATTGTTATTGGCAATAGGCATTTTACTTGTTATAGGATTTTCTTTGTTTCCTTTATTGTATGGAGTTTACAGTCCCAAATCCTTTTCTATTATAATTAATGTGGTAGCATTTCTTGCTGGATTGTTTGGAGCAGAGTCATTTTCTAAAGAAAAAACTAAACTTAGTTTTTTGCTTTCAGCCCCAGTTAAAAAAGATGTGATTATCTCTACTAAATTACTCGCTGGTTTCTTAAATATTTTTCTTCTTTTTCTTACCGGGTTAATCATTGAAATATTAATTTTATACACCGAAGGTTTTAATTTGTTGATTCTTGCTATTAAAGGCACATCTGTCTTTCCTGCACCTGGTATCTTAGAAGCCATGCCTAACCTTTGGTTAGTCTTCCTGTATTATAGCAGCACCTTTCTTATGTCGGTTTTACTTCTTGATACAATAACTGCATTCTTAACAGGATTTCTCGTAATTATAATCACGGGATATCCGACACTTCTGATATTAGATCGTATAGGTTTCTCAAATAACAATGTAACAGTTCCCCTCTCTTCTCTTATTCTTTCTCTGCTTTTTCTGTTACTTTCATATTTTATATTTATGCGTAGAGAGGTGAGACATTGAGAAACTTACTCTGGAAAGAATGGCGTGAACATAGACTGATATTCTTTTTAAGTCTTACCATTGTGGTTATTACACGTGTATTTTTATCATTATTATTCCTGACATCTACAGGAAGAGAAGAATTTGGAATTATAATTGAGGATATTATTACTACTGCCCATGGATTGCTTTCTCTTGTTTTTACCGTGCTCCTCGGCGCCGCACCTTTTACAAATGAATTTTCCAATGGAACGCATAAATTTCTTCTTTGTCAGCCGATTACCATGGCAAGGATATTCTGGACAAAATTCCTTTTTGGACTGGTTCTCTTGACGCTCTTAATCCTGTTTACAAGCCTTGCCTTTCCTCCACCAGGGTTCCAATACCTATTCAGAACCGATTTAAATATCTATGTTAAAACTTTTCCTTTTGTCGTATTTGCCATTTATTCCGCTACTTTTCTTACATCACTACTCTTTAAAGATTTTCTGGCTGCTGTAATTGCCACACCTTTTGTTATTATAGCAGGATTATTCCTCATTCTTATCCCTTTCCTTCTGCTGGTTGTATTAGAACCGATGCAATTGATGCAATTGTATAATGGCCATATTCCCGCTATACTTGGTTACGTGTCTTCTTTCATGTTTATCTTATTTATCCTGGTGGGTTTTTTATGCTGGCAGAAGGCAATCGCTAAGTCAAAAAGCCCGTATAGCACATTAGCACTCACTGTCTCCACCATGATTACCATTCAAATTATTGTAATAATTGGATTCTTACTTATTTTTCTAATATGGCTGATAAGTTGGGGCAACTTGCAGCAATTTTTGGAACAGACTGCCATAATACTTTGCCTTGTCCTATCTCTCGTTTTTATCATACTTGGTTTTTTATTTTGGAAAAAGATAGTTTCCAGTATAAAATATCCTGCTAAAATACTTGCCTGCGTTTTGTCATCAGCGATTTTCTTGTTTTTAGTAACATATACCATTGCCAATTTTGTCACAGGAAGTGAATTAAACTATGCAATGATATCTGCTAAGAAGGCAGGGTTACTACTTACTTTGAAAGAGATGGTCCCGCCACCGGTCCCAGATAATGAGAATGCGGCTATCCTTTACGAAGAATGTTTTTCAATCTATGAAAGACTAAAAGAAAGATATTCAAAGGAATGGAAGGATATGTCTCTTGAAAAAAAAGTTGATATAAAGGGGTTATCTTTAGCCCAGAAGGAGAGATTAATAGGAATTTTTGATAATCCTGATTTTGTCAGAATGTATGAATTACTTAGGAAGGCAGTTGACATGCCTTCTTGCAGATTTAACTTAAGATATGAAGATGGGTATAAAATGGGATTGCCACATCTTGATAAGATGAGAAAGATAGCAATAATGATTGCAATAAATACCGTTCTTCTTACAGAACAGAGTAGATATGAAGAGGCATTGGAATTTTCCAAGCTGGGATTACATCTTAGTCTTTCCCTTAGGGATGAACCAATTTATGTCTCTCAATTGTTTCGCATGTTCTACGATTATTTTGCGATGAAAGGACTTATGGAAACGCTTTCAAATATACCCCCGGATGCCGTTACAATTGATATCTATCAAAGATTAATAGGAGAAATAGATTTAAAGAAAGACAATATAGGTTTAAGAAAAGCATTGGAAGGTAATACCGCTGCTCATGTAGATATATTTGAAAAGATTATCCATGGTGAGGTTCGCCTTAATGAAATATTCGGAGATACCCATTTGGACAAAGATAGCCTTCTTAAAAAAATATATTGGAGGTTTTACACGAGTTATTTAGGAAGGCCACTGATAAAGAAGGACAGTGCTTTTTATATTAACTCCATGCTTAAGATTTTAAGTATCAGTTTTAGTCCTTATTACGAAATAAAAGATAAAATAGTAGAATTTGAAAAGGAATTTGGAGAAACTTCTTTAAGAATATCTTCTATGCGATGGAGGCACCCTCTAAGTAGTGAGTTTTTACCATGGTTAATTCGTGAACAAAAACGCTGGACTGAAAATACTGCAAAACTTAATGGTTTAAGAATAGCACTGGCGTTAAAGATTTATAAGGCAGAGAAGAATGAATATCCAAACTTTTTAGATACCCTCATCCCGGAATACCTTCCAGAATTACCCAAAGACCCATTCACTGGTAAGGATTATATTTATCGTAAAGAAGACGATGGCTTTATTGTCTATAGTGTAGGGAAGAATGGAAAAGATGATAGCGGAATTTTTGGCGAAAAAAGTCCAGGCTTTCCTGATGATTTAGCCTGGCGTTCTTCAAAATAGGAGAATAACAATGGTAAAAGCCTTGTTGTGGAAAGAGTGGCGGGAAAACAGGCTATTGCTGGGGTTGGGTATCTTGTTTTTATGTGCCTTTCGTCTTTTGCCTTTTTTAACCGACTTCAAGGATATGGGATTAGTATCATTGTTTATGTTTCTTGTCTGTGGCATATTCTCTGTGCTTATCGGTGCCACAGGTTTTTCTCAGGAAATAGATAGAAATACACTCTCCTTTATTGCCTCTAAACCAGTGTCCCGTTCAATGTTGTGGATAGCCAAGGTAGCATCAAATCTTTTCTTAATTGGTATCCTCTTTGTAGTTGCCATTTTGCTTAGTATTGAGCATTTGGAAAAACTCAACCTGCTGAAGGGAGAATTCAGACTATGTTTGGTGTTGTGGACATTCTCTCTGGCTTTCTTGTTTTATGCCTTTTCCTTCTTGATATCAACTCTAATTCA
>JACQRL010000141.1 GCA_016206485.1 Planctomycetota bacterium
CTTAATTATTTTGAATAAAAGTTCCATTTTCATATCAGCCTCACTTTCTCAAGATTCTAAAAAATAAATTTATTTTCTTTTCCTGGTTTATTTAACAAACACGGGGGGCTTTGCCGTATACTTTTGCACCTTATACTCCCCGGCATTTGTCTGTTGTATATCCAGACCACAGAGCCGCAGTGAAGATTCAAAAACGTCTATTACTTCACGTGCCACCAGTCCACGCCCTGCAATGACATTAATGAGGCAATGTAATCCATCATCTACCATGATTTGCTCGTGTGTTACTTCGGCTACCGTCTTACAAAGAACTCCTATATCAACATTTATTAACCTAATGGTACATCTATTATTACCGTCTTCAATTGGAACATCTTTATGAATCTTCTCAATGCAAGCAATCTCTCTATTCTCATTTTCTATCTTTTTTGTCTTATCAAATACACACCAAATCTTCTCATTGTGGGATGATGGTTGAATACTGATATCATGCTTCTTTAAAATATCTATGATTTCTGCCGATGTTTTTATCTCTCTGATAAGTGCAGGTTTTAGATTTTCAAGCAAGCGAAAAACAGACATGTCAGTAACCAAAATGACGCCTTCAAGTTCTGCTAATTGAACTAATACTGTTTCTAATAGAGCATTCCCTCTATGGGTTTCCGCATCAAGATGGGTTTCTTGCCGGTCTTTTTGCCTGTGCACTTCTCCCATAGGAAATGCCTCGGCATCTTCAGCATATTTTAGAACAAACTCCTGAAGTGCTTTAGTTGATGCTGTAAGAACAATCATGGGGCTTGGTTCATCGCCCAAGCGTTCATAGCTGATATTGACTTTCTTGTTATCAATCATTTTCTTAAGCCAATCATGATCAAGCATACCAAGATGCAAGACATCATCCTCTATCCAGACTTTTGAAAAAGTATGTGCAGGTATCAGGTGGAATTTATAAAAATCACCCTCAATCTCTGGCTCTTTTGGATAGATGTCTAGAAAAAGTAATTTATCAAGTTTTACTAAATAGGCATTAAATTTATTCGCTATTACTTCTGAGCCTAAAATTGTCCTTTTCTCTGTAATAATTAAATCATAAGTATTATCTACTGATTTCTGAAATGTCCATGTTTCTTTACTCCCTTCTTCACCCCATGTCCCTAAAAGTGCTGGCTCAAAAACCAAATCTTTCTCAGTAAATAGTGGATGTAAAGATGGAACACACCCAGCGATGAGCAACATAATTCCAAAAATAACCAATATTTTTGCAGTCTGCATTCCTACCTCCTTTGATTGCCTCCTTCCTAAATTGCTTGTCATTTAATCGGCCAAATAGAATTTCCTTGATGCGTAGTATTTTACACCATGTTATTTCTATCGGGTGTTGCCGTTTTTTTCCCTATATGCGAACTCAGCCAGATGTTTTCCACCTGAAATTAAATATAACCCGATGATTAAAACTACAATAGCGCCAATACCGCTTACCTCGGTATGGTATATAGTGGCACCTTGATATCTCCTCACAGATATTAGATCTGGTAGAATTTTAATCAACCCCGGTACACTTTTAACTAAACATACAACACCCATGATTCTCAAGGATAACATAAAAATAGGTTTCTCCCATTCACCTTTTCTTAAGAGAGAAATTACAGCATCATCACGAATGAGTTTTTTAGCAATTAAATCTCCCCATCTCAACAGGATATATGCCATAGCAAGATTCAGAATAAGAGATATGCTCGTTGTGCCCAGGAACCAATAAGGGTTAAAATATTGTTCATGCTTTGGTTGTTGAAATGCCATACTGATCGACATCCCTATAGTAGGTATGCCTAATACAACGCGCATAATAGAAACAACACCCAGTATCTTAAAAGCAACAGAAAGAATATCTCGTTTTGTCATTCAAATACCCCTTGTTTACTTTTTTATTACCACATCAATCAGCACATTATCGTTCTCCGCAGGAACCATATCAATTCTATTCTCAGGGTACATGATTGGTGTGGGCTGGAGTGTGTCCGTACTAAAGTATATCTTGACCTTCGGACCTGTACCGTCTCGTTCAAGTGAAACTTCAGCAGAAAATCCGTTTACTCCAGACGGATCAAGACGACCCCAGTACCAGGTGGTGTTTATAAGTTCCGCCGAGTAGATACCGGCAGAAAAAGGGCGTTTCCCATAAATGCGTTCACACTCGTCATTTGCAAGACCGGATGCCATAATAGCGACATCATCAGATGTAAGAACCTTGTTCTCTTTAGCAGTAGAATGTCCTCCGGATATCTCCTGGTGTTTATGAAAACATCCTGTAATGAGAAATAAAGATATAATTACCAATGTCCAATAATGTATTTTCATTTTTTAGCCACTGCTAGTCCTATTTTACTCTTTTTTGCCCGTATGTTTTTCCAAAGCCAGTAAACGTTCTATCAATTCCAAATTTAACCTTTGTTGTTTCTCCATACAATACAAAGCAATCGTTGCTGCAAACATACCAGCATAGAGCGCCGCAACGTGAAATCCATTTGTAAACGTTCCGATAACAGTTGCTACAAACCAAAGACAAACAGCGATGAGATAAATTTTCGGATTTGACTTCAAAATTTTGTGCCTGCTTTTTATTACTTCATCAATCTCTTTACTCATAGTCCCTCTCCTTCAGATAGGTATTTTAAATCAGGCTAAAGACGGATCTCCACAAATAACGTCTAACTCTACTTTCATCCATTTCCCATTGTTGAGAGCAAAGACATCTTTTAAACCGTCTTATTTTGAGATAGAAATATGTGACCTAAAAATGCTACAAGGGCTGGTGGACCTCCAAATAGTCCTGCCCAAAGCCTGTATCTGACGTTGCTCTCTCTTTCGCATCTATAAAAAAAATAAGCCACAAGCATTCCTCTGCTCATGGCTTATTAATTAAATGGGGATATTGGGTTTTAGTCATATCCTTCCTTTTCACAATAAGCATTTAACTGTCTTTGTCACAATATCATTATCAGGCGAAACTAAAGGTGGTCAGCATTTCATTTCCACTATAAAAGTTTCTTGAACTCTTCTATGCTTAATCCAGTATCTTTTATAATTCCTCCCATTGTAAAAGCATCTACTGGATTTGCTCTTGGGATGGTAATGATGCGTTCGCCATTGGTCATTGTGATGTGCTTACCCTGTTTGGCTATCCAAAAATCTGCTCTCTTGAAGGCTTTAATGGCTCGTTGATGGTTTATGCCTGGCAGTTTAGGCATTTTTATGCCGCTACTTCTACATACCGAGTTTTTTTACCTTTGCTTAACTCTTCTATGGTCTCTAAATATGACCGGATGGCATCTTTGATATTCTCTAATGCTTCTTTTTCGGTTTTCCCTTGAGACCAACAGCCAGGCAGTCCAGGACAACAGATGGAATAGCCTTCTTCTGTCTTTTTGATGTTTACTTTATATCTCATAAATCTTGTCCTCCCGTTTTAAATCCATTCCTCATGATTCAACCACAACCCCTTGGGGTTCTATGTGCAGATGCAATATAAGCTTTACTAACCTAAATATTACCATAATCTTGTATCAATTGCAAGTGAATATTTTAATCTTCCATAATTAATTTCTATGTTACTTTTAAAAACTAGCCGACTTTTTCTGTAAGTGTACATTCTTTAACTAATTATTACTCCAACACTATGGATTCTAACTCAGGGTAATACACGCGGCAAGACAATATGATCCTATTTAAAATTATTCTTTGCCGATTAGCGTCACATGGCCATGCTCAAAACGCAATTCTGACCATTTTAAATACTGAACGTTCCCATTCGCGAAGAGTACAGGCACTCCCCTTTTTCCGTGGTATGGACACCAGATTATGATTTTGTCTGTCGGGGTCCATTGTGGTTCCAGTTCAATTTTCTCAGCTATTTTATATGTTGTTTCTCCATACTCCAAATCAAGGTTGCGTTTCCAGAATTTAGTTAGACCGCTCATTGGACAAATATAGATATGATAATATAAGTAATCTCTTGGCATTTCCATCGCATAACTGTCAAATTTGCCTCCTTGAACTGGTAATGAACCATGTTTACTCTGATAATCATATAGTTTTACACCGATAATAGTAAGATTGGTGTAGCAGCGCGCTTGGCCCCACATCCGAGCGATTGCCATAAATCTTAACGTGAAAAAGCACAGAATCAAAGCAGTAAAAGTAGTGAGTATATACTGCCACCAATAGCGACGGTTATATCTCTTTATGACATGCGTGAAAAAACCAACTACGCTCAGCAAAAAAACTGCAATACCAAGCCCACCTGAAAAAAAGCCCATAGCAAACATGTTCCTGATATAACTCGCAGTAGTGACTTTGCGCTGACTATCAACAATGGTCATCACAATTATTCCACTAATACTAAGAAAAATGCACAGTACCGTTACTTTCAGTAAGTTACGCATGCAGTATTCCTCTTTCCCATTATCTCTTTAGCCGAAAACATTGTGTTTATCTTTCCGTTTGCTTTTCCCGCCAGCATTTCTGGTTCCTTCCAGATAGCCCCAGCCTAGATCAGCATAACTATCACTGCTTGCTATCTATATCAAGAGAAGAACCTTGTTGACTTTTCTGTCTGTGTAACTTTCCCATAGGAAATGCTTCAGGGTCTTTGGCATATTTGAGGACAAACTCTTGAAGTTCTCTGGTTGATGCTGTAAGGAGTATTGTGACGCCCGGTTTCTCACCTAAGCGTTCATGTTTGATGCTGACTTTCTCCTTATCAATCATATTTTTAATCCAATCATGATCAAGCATACCAATATGCAAAATATCGTTCTCAAACTGAACTTTTGCAAAAGTATGCACTGGTATTAAGTGAAAAATATAAAAATCATTCTTTATATCGGGCCCTATAGGATATATATCCAGAAACAAATTTTCTCCTATCTGAACCAGATGGACATCAAATCCAGCTGGCACTCCTTCTTTGGGTAGTGATGTCCCAAAAGGAGGAGAACTATATTGCGTATAAATCAATCTGTAAGATTTGTCTCCTGATTTTTGGAAGTCCCATATGTTATTATCTTCATCAACCCACACACCAAGAAGCGCTGACTTAAAAGTCAAGTCTTTTTCAGTTAATAAAGGACGTAGCGATGGAACGCAACCTGATATAAATATTGAAATTCCGATTATAAATAGTATCCTTGAAAGATGCATTCCCGTCTCCTTTCTTAATCCCGTTATCTCCCATAACGCAAATTATCTCCTCCCTTTCATACCAACGTTGGTGTAATCCAATTCTACCCACAGCGGTTCCTGGAGGACGAGGATTTTCTCTAAGTGAAA
>JACQRL010000153.1 GCA_016206485.1 Planctomycetota bacterium
ATATTGAGTGATCAAGGAAAAGTTGTAATTGAAAAGATCTCTAAAGAAAAAGCACGAAAAGATTTAAGAAAATTTTTAGTGAGTATGATTTGAATCGCATTTGTAGATCACTGCAATTCTGAAATCCGAAATCTTCAATCTGAAATGGAAATGCGCCTGGCGGGAATTGAACCCACAGCCTTTGCCTTCGCAGGGCAACGCTCTATCCAAATTGAGCTACAGGCGCATTGAACAAATAGTTAGTATATAGTTGCTGGTAGTGGTGTGGAAGAACTTTCAGATAGGTGATAATTTTAGGGTTGAAATGTCCGGAAAGGTCGATTAAAGTAGTTAAAGAAGTCTAAGCTGATCCAAATGAATAGATCACAAATAGTAATAGGATTGATCGGTAAACTAGGAAGTGGTAAATCTCAATGTGCGAAGATATTAAGGCAATATGGTGGCTATGTTATTGATGCGGATAAAATTACCCATTATCTCTTGCGTAAAAGAATGATTAAAAAACGTGTAATGTCTGCACTGGGTCTGATGGCTTATTCGAGGAAGGTGATATCTGGTTTAGTGTTTTCAAACAGGAGAATGCTTAACAAACTTACGTCTATTCTGCATCCCCTGATAAAAAAAGAGATCTTTATAAAGATGAAAAAAAACAGGTCAAGACTTATCGTGCTTGATGCACCGTTGCTTCTCGAGAAAAGACTTGACAAATTGTGCGATTTTTTGTTATATATAGATTGTAAAGATAGCTTAAGGTTCAATAGACTATCTAAGCGTGGTATAAGTAGAGAAGAAGTTCTCCAACGTGAGCTATTCCAGTTGAGCGCAAGTAGAAAGAAAGGGATTGCAGATTATATAGTGAATAACGATGGTAGTCAGTCGAACTTAATAAAAAAAGTTGTTGAAGTTATCAATATCATTAAGGAGGAACTATAAATGGCAGAAGATGAAAAGGGATCTGTAGCAAGCGGAGAGCAAAAAACAAGATCCAGGACAAAACATAAAGCTGAGGAAAAAATTTCCGAAAACTCTGCTGATAAGAAGAATGATAAGGTGGCAGAAGCGGTTAAGTCTCCCTCTGATATTACTCAAAAGCCTTTGGAAAAACCGATTGTTCCAGCAAATAATGTTGAGAAGAATACTGTTGTAAGTCCTCCAGCGATAAAGCAGTCTGTTCCTGTTTCTCAGAATGAAATGAATGCCACAGAACCTCCGGAAGAAATCCACCTGTCAAGGCTTCATAAAGCTTCGATACGCGACCTGTTTGAAATGGCGCAGAATGAAGGGATTCATGATTATCAGGAATTAAAAAGACAGGAGTTAGTAAATAGAATTCTAAACACGAAGGCGAGAAGAAATGCCCGGTTGTGTGTAGATGGTGTCATCGAAATACTTCCTGAAGGATTTGGTTTTGTCAGGTCAACGCAATATAACTATATGCCAAGTCCAGATGATGTTTATGTGGCTCCAAGCCAGATACGAAAGCTTGGACTAAGAACAGGGAACATAATAAAAGGGCAGGTAAGACCTCCCAGAGAAGGAGAAAAGTATTTTGCTGTTGTGAAAGTTGATACTATTAATGATTCTCCGGTTGAAGATCAGTTGTATTTAACCCAGTTTGAATCTCTTACACCTATCCATCCTATTGAACGTATTATGTTGGAAACTGACCCTGATTCATCAGAGATGCGGGTTATGGATATTTTTACACCTATAGGCAAAGGGCAGAGAGGTTTAATAGTTGCCCCGCCACGCACTGGTAAAACCATTTTGCTTCAGAAAATTGCAAACAGCGTACTAAACAACCATCCTGAAGTCTATTTGATAGTGCTGCTTGTAGATGAAAGACCTGAAGAAGTCACAGATTTCCAGAGGAATCTAAAGGGAAAAGGGCAGTTTGAGGTTGCAAGTTCATGTTTTGATGAATCTCCTTCAAGACATGTTCAGGTTGTAGAGGTTGTACTTGGCAAGGCAAAAAGAATGGTAGAAAGAAAAAGGGACGTAGTGGTTTTGGTTGATTCTCTCACAAGAATGACAAGGGCTTATAACAATGAAACTCCACATTCCGGAAGAATATTGTCTGGAGGTATAGATGCAACTGCTTTCAAAGGTCCTAAGACATTTTTTGGCGCCGCCAGAAAGATCGAAGAGGGCGGAAGTCTGACCATAATAGCGACATGTTTGATTGATACCGGAAGCAGAATGGATGAGGTTATTTTCGAAGAGTTTAAAGGAACAGGCAATATGGAATTGCACCTGGACAGACAGCTTGCCGACAGAAGAATGTTTCCTGCTATTGATGTTACAAGATCAGGAACCAGAAAAGAGGAACTGCTGCTTGATAAAGAGGAGCTCCAGAGAATATGGCTGCTCAGAAGAGGTCTGACCGGTAAAAATCCAGTTGAGTCAATGGAATGGATCTTGTCCAAAATTAAAAAGACCAGATCAAATGTAGAGTTTCTAATGATGCTTCCTAAGAAGGAAATAGATTTTTAGTCTTTACGATTCATTAGGCAGAATTGTATTCCTTTAGTATTGTGTGGATTGGTCCTTGCGATGTTAAATCACTTTTGTACAAAATGAATTTATTGATTGCTACCTCACCTAAGTTCAACATAGATGATTCTGAGATAAATTTACTGAAGCTTTCCTGAACGATTTGACCTTTAATTCTTGCAATTGTTGTATGTGGATGGAATTCTTTATCATCCGGGATAGCACCCAGTTTTTTTACTTCCAGTGAAAGAAAGGCATTCAGTTTTACCAGATTCTCTTCAGGTGAGCATCCTATCCAGACAACTCGCGGGTTCAATTGTGATCCAAAATATCCGATATTACGAATATTAAGCTGATGAAGAAATCGATAAGGAGAGATGTCATTTATAATTCTCTTTATTATCTTTTCCTTCACAGAACCGAGAAATAAGAGTGTTATGTGTAAATTATTTGAAGATGTAAGGCTTAAAGTAGGGCAAAGCGTTTTAAGTCTTTTAGAAACATCGGTTATTTTGTTTTTAACTTCCTCCGGCAGCGGCACAGCAAAAAATGCTCGTATAAACGACATGTTTACAATATAATCCTGGGAATGATCTTAACTAGATTAATCGATGCTTCACTTGAAGATAAACTTACTAAAGAGGATTCAAGATTGATTCTTTCCTGGCCTGATAGTGATCTTGATAAGTTGATTGATGCTGCAGCATATTTGAGAAAAAAATTCTATAACAATAAAATAATGCTGCATATTTTACTTAATGCCAAAAGCGGACTTTGTCCTGAAGATTGTAAATATTGCACACAATCAAGCGTGTCTAAAGCTCCGATCAGCAAATATCAAATGATGAAGTCAGAAGAGATCTGCAGACGCGCTGAAAAGGCTAAAGAAGCTGGAGCTTACAGGTTTTGTATGGTTATTAGTTCGAAAGGGCCTTCAGAATATGAAATGTCTGAGGTAACAAAGGCGATTAGATATATAAGTTCCACACTAAAAATGAGAACTTGTGCCTCGCTTGGTATACTGACATATCAGCAGGCATGCTCACTGAAAAAATCAGGACTGGATAGATATAATCATAATCTTGAAACATCGGAAAGACATTTTCCAAATATTTGCACTACACATTCATTTCATGACAGATTAAGGACAGTAAAGTACATAAAAAAAGCAGGGATTGGGAGTTGTTGCGGTTTCATTGCAGGAATGGGTGAGACGGAAGATGATCTGATCGAACTTGCTTTTACGATGAAGCGGTTAAATATAGAGTCAATACCGGTTAATCTTTTTAATCCAATAAAGGGAACGCCTTTGTATGGTTCAAGATCCGTTTCACCGACCCTTGGAATCAAACTGCTGGCGCTTTTCAGATTTGTGAATCCGTCAAAAGAGATCAGAATTGCTGGCGGCAGAGAACGAAATTTAAAATCATTACAATATGAGTCGCTCAAAATTGCAAATTCAATGTTTACGAATGGATATTTGACTGCACTTGGTATGTCAAAAGATGAAGACGTACAAGTATTACAGAAGATGGGTTTTGAGTTTAGTACCTAGAGAGCCTTGTAACGATTATAAGCAGTATTACTTTCTATGTTGCTGGAAAACGTTTGGGAATCTGTAATAAACTTCAAGTATTAATGCACCTGTTGCAGTGGTGTAGACTCTGCCTCCTGCCCAAGACCATTTGTCTACAGGATCCCACGAACCTTTTGTGCAGTCCTGTTTGTTGCTCTGATGCTCCAGCATTACCTTTTCTATAGGTTTTTCCCACCATTTCCAATAGTCGCCTCCCATTTGCCACATGGCATATGAGCTGTAGTACCAATAATAAAAGTCTGCATCAATATCTTCTTCCCACTTGGGAAGATTTGCATCACTGGATTTTATGTATCGAGCATGTCCGGTGACATTCTTATCACTTTTCTCTTGTCCAAAAAAGATTCTGGTCATAAGTGCTATAGCAGTTAACGCTGGGTAGAATCTGTATTGATCATTCTCACCTTGCATAACGACAGGATCATTTACTTTTTCTCTGTATCCTACCCACTGGTAACCTTGGTCAGTTACGCTGTTGTACCAGTTGAGTATTCCATCCTTGTTTTGTTGAGGAACTTCTAAGCCGCACATCTCTGCTGATTTATATGCCTGCGCAAGCCATCCGCTGACTGAAGAGTCGCTTGTTCCACTTTGATATTCGTAGCGTATACCAGCATTTGGAGTCTGCGCATTGACACAAAACTCGACTGCCTTTCTTGCTGTTTCTTTGAGCATGGGAGAACCGGTAAAGAAATAGTCCTCGCAAAATGCAAATGTCGCAATCAGGTGATTGTACATGTATTCGCCATTGCGTTCTCCAAAGCATCCATTTTCATCCTGATTTCTTATCAGATATTCAATCGCTTTCTTAACAGTTTCACCGTAAATTAGTCCTGTTTCCGGATCTTTGTCACGGGAGATGTGAGTGAAACCTGCTCCTGTAAAAGCAAGCACAGATAAACCTGTTATTCCGACTTTGTATGCAGCAACACCTCTACCTTTGTTATCACAAAGTCCCGGAAATTTTGGATGTTTACCGCAGTTTTTTGTATGTTCTTTTACATCCCATGATCCATCAGAATTTTGATGTCTCATAAGCCATCTTAATGCATTTAGAACTGCCTGTCTTTTTCCAGTACCGCCGCCTCCGCCCTGGCGCAGTGCGAGTAATCCACCTCTTCCACCATATGCTCCGCCGGCTCCACCACCCGCGCCTATGACATCATTTGCCCATTTTCCTTTCATGGGTTTATCCGAAATGTTATCAAGATTTTCACCTTCCATCTGTTCGAATGGTTGGTCGGAAGGGGATTCATTTCTTTCTTCTTGCCTTTCAGTTAACAAGGGTTCTTCAACTTTTTGTTCAAGATTGACATCTTTGAGCTGGATATCTTTTTCTTTTTCTTCTATTTCAGGGGGGATCTGTCTGGGTGTGCTTATGATTACATTATCATCAGTTATCGATCTCATACCTACATACCAAAAAAGAGATACAACTATTAATAGGGCATGTAACACGAACGATGCGACCCACCATGGAGCCTTCTCTGCGATTGTGTTAAATAATGATTCTTCTTGTAGATCATTATCTTGCTGCTCCATCATATCATCAGGATTTACATCAGGATTATCTTGAGCCATACGTTACCTCCAAAACAGAATAATATACATCTAAGGTTCCCTTTTCAACCAATAACAAAAAAGAGCTGTAAAATAGACGAAATTCACACAAAAATGGTTTTGATTAGTGGTCTTCTGTATTGACAAACCTTATTTCCTTATGTGTTGAAAAACGTTTGGAAATCTGTCATATACTTCAAGTATAAGGGCTCCCATAGCTGTGGTATAGACTCTACCTCCAACAAATGACCATTTATCCACAGGTTCCCATGATCCTTTTGAACAATCCTGGTTGTTATTTTGGTGTTCTAACATGACTTTTCCAATGCCCTTTTCCCACCATTTCCAGTAGTCGCCCCCCATCTGAAACATAGCATATGACGCATAATACCAATAGTAGAAATCGGCATCTGTATCTTTTTCCCAATGAGGTTTATAGATGTCTTTGGATTTTATGTGTCTTGCATGTCCAGTAACGTATTTATCGCTGCGTTCGTGACCATCGAATATTCGTGTCATGAGTCCAATGGCAGTTAGTGAAGGATAATTTATGTAGTGATCGTTGACTCCAGTTAAGATAGCCCCATCTTCATCTTCTTTTTCCTTGCAGCCTTTGTATCCAACCCAATAATAATTTTTATTAGTTACGCTGTTGTACCATGCAGTTATGCCATCCTTATTTTGAGGAGGAATTTCTAGTCCGCACATCTCAGCTGATTTATAAACCTGCGCCAGCCATCCTGTAACCGAAGAATCATTATCTCCATTTTTATATCCGTACCTTATTCCGGCGCCGGGATTCTGAGCATTTGTGCAGTATGTAACTGCTTTTATTACGGATGATTTGAGCAGAGGAGATTTTGTAAAGAAGTAATCCTCACATATTGCGAATGCTGCGATAATGTGGTTATATGTGTATCCTTCCTCTCTTGATTCTCCAAAGCATCCATCGTCATCCTGATTTTTTATCAGATATAGAACAGCTTTTCTTACAGTCTCGCCATAGATCAATCCTGTTTCAGGATCTTTTTCGCGGGACATATGTGTAAATCCTGCCCCGGTAAAAGCCAGCATTGCCAGCCCTGTAACACCTATTTTGTATTGTTCTCCTCCTTTGTTTTTATTGTCACAGTGTCCTGGAAATTTTGTGTGTTTTCCGCAGTTTTTTGTGTGTCCCCTGACATCCCATGAGCCGTCCTCATTTTGATGTCTCATCAACCATCCCAATGCGTGTAATACTGCCTGCTTTTTGCCTTCACCTCCGGTTCCCTTTTGCCTTAGTGAAAGAAGTCCTCCGGGTCCACCAAACCCGCCGCCAACGCCTCCTCCGGGGGCAATGGCATCATTGGATAAATAACCTCTTAGTGGCTTATCTGAGACCTTATCAAGACTATCGCCTTCCATTTGTTCAAATGGCTGGTCGGAAGGGGATTCGTTTCTTTCTTCTTCCCTTTCAGTTAAAATGGGATGTTCTATTTTTTCATCGATATCGACTTTTAGGTAAAGAAAATCTTTTTCATTTTTTTCCATTTGAGGAGGGATTGTCGTGGGTTCACTGATAATGAAGATTCCGTCGGAGGGTGTTGAGATCCCGACATACCAGAAAAGTGTTATTACGACTAAAAAGGCGTGTACGACAAATGAAGTAACCCACCATGGGGATTTCTGGGCTATGCTATTTAAGACAGATTTTTTTTCATCTATATCTGGCTGAATCTGCTCAATCCTTTCATTATCTGGCATGGCGTCCTCGGACAAAGATTTTTGTGACGAACATAGACTCCGAAAGTATAACGAAAAGTTTGTAAAGCTGGTTCAGGTATTTTTATTCCAAATCAGAGAGAATTCGCGCCGAAGCAAGTTGCAAGTTGAGAAAACTTTAAATTCGTGCTTTCTCAGTTTTTTTACAGGAATAACTTCATATACGGAATTTGTGAGAAACATTTCTTTGAATTGATTTATCTGGTTAATTCTTATAGGTTTTTCCAGGGTTGTAATCATTTTTTTGTTAAGGATTCTGAGAACTGTTTGGCGAGTTACTCCATTTAAAATTCCCATACTCAAAGGAGTTGTGATGACAGAGTTATTTTTAGATACGAAAAATATATTACAAGCCGTTCCCTCAGTTAAGTATCCAGCATAGTTAAAATAAATTGTTTCAAAACAACCTGAATTCTTGCATTTGATTCGTGACAGAAGATTGTCAAGGTAGTTGCAAGTTTTCAATCTATTTATGTTAGCGAAATCTGTTGTTTTTTTGGCGATTGTTACTTCAACTCCATTCCAAAATTTTAAGTGATTATGATCGTATTTTCGTAATAGTATAGCAGTATGAAAATCAGTTTTTCCTTTAATAATAGATATCTTTGCTATCGCAATGTCGGGTTTTTTGTTTTTCATCCAAAGAGTAGTAAGTGCATTTTGGAGGTTGTTAAATGATATTGAAACTGGAATTTTGAGCAGATCCGAATGATTTTTAAATCGTAAAAAATGATTTTTCAGGAATGGAGATCCGGCTTTGACCAGCTTTAGCGTATCAAAAACCCCATATCCAAACAGAACCCCTTCAGATGAAATATTTATATTGGCATCATTGATTTTTATGAAATGCCCGTCAAAATAGCAGTATTCATACCACACCGGGTTAACTCTATTGATACAAAAAAATGTTACAAGTTTTGCGTTTTTGTAGAATTTCCCGATATGCTGAAAAAGATGAAATTATTTCTTTCTTTCGTCAGGTTTGAGCATTCTATTTTTGCGCTGCCATTTGCCCTTATTAGTATGCTTTTTGCTTTTGATGGTGAGATAGTATGGGATAAGGTTTTATGGATAGTCATTTGTATGATATCAGCGCGCAGTTCTGCAATGGCGTTTAATCGGATTGTCGACATAAATCTGGATAGTTTGAATCCTCGTACACGCAGCAGGGAACTTGTAACAAAAAAGATTACTATAAAAGAAGCGGTGGTCTTTTTTACGGTAATGACCTTGCTATTTGTTTTTGCAGCATCCAAACTCAACAAGACTTGTCTTTATCTGTCCCCTTTGGCGTTGTTCATAGTTTGGGTGTATTCTTATGCTAAACGTGTAACTTTTTTGTGTCATTTTCATCTTGGACTTTCACTTGCAATAGCTCCTGTTGGAGCCTGGCTTGGGGTCCGTGAAACCCTTGATATGACGCCTATTTTTCTGGCAGCTTCTGTTTTGTTATGGGTGGCAAGTTTTGATATTATGTATGCGTTGCTTGATTTGGAATTTGACAGGGCATATGGTATTTATTCTGTTCCTTCAAAATTGGGTTTGAAAACTTCATTTTTCCTGGTTGCGATCTTGCATCTGGCCATGATTTCTTTTTTGGTTTCCTTTATTTATTTAGTGAAGGGAACTCTCATATTATATGCAGCGATATTTTGTATTGGAATTCTTTTATTGTATGAGAACATAAATATAAGAACCTTAGATGAGAAAAAAATCAACATAGCTTTCTTCCAGATGAATTCGCTGATAGGTTTGATTTTGCTTGTAAGTTCCATTATTGAGTTTTATACGAAATGATTTCCTTAAGCATCACTGCAGCGTAAATACAGCTCGTTTCAATCCTGAGTATGTTGGTGTTAAATGCCATAGATTGGAACCCATTATCATTAAGAAGTTCAGTCTCTACAGTCGTGAAGCCGCCTTCCGGTCCAATGACACCGAGTATTTTATCCGCATTGTTTAGATTTAAAGTAAAAATTGTATCAATTGCATATTTATCAAAAACTATTTTAGTTTTGTAGCCAGTCAAACTGCATAATTCTATCAGATTTATGGTATTTTGGATTTCGATTGGGTTTCCATGGGATTGTTTTGATGCCTCCAAAGATATCTTACAGAGTCTTTTGAAGCTGTTCTCGGAAGGTTTTGTTATGGATCTGTTGCTATCTAGAGGTAAAAACCTTGTGATTCCTATTTCAGTTAATTTTTCGATCATAAACGCCTTCCTTTTACCTTTTGGAAGTGGACTGGCTAATGTTATGTCAGTTTGCGTGGTATCTGGTTCTTGGAGTTTGTTGATTATTAGAGCGCACGATGATTGTTCAGGATCAAGCTTGCATAGGAAAAGTTCATTATTTATTCTTACATGAAATAGAGTATCAGGTTTTATTCTTTTGACTGAAATGTGCCGAGATTCATTTGGAGAAAAATAAATGTGGTTATCCTTTGCATATAAACCGATAAATAGAGGGATCATTTACAATCACTTTTATGGGAGATCGCTGAGTCCTAATTCTGAGAAGAAATCCTTGCCGCTGTATTCAAATCTGCCGCTGGTGGTAAAATACTTGGATTCTCCAATTACGATTGGTTTGACGATGATTTTGTCTATAAAATCTGTCAGAACTCTCGCAGAAGCTTCCCTTGCCTTTTCGAAGGATTGCTCATCTTGCTCTAATGATTCATGGTAAAAAATTCCGCAGCTTATTTTCCCATTATAGTCATAAAAAACTCCATATGCATTCTGCTCCTTCGTTTCCAATGCGTAGATATAGCTTCCGTTTTCATTTTTCAAATTTAGTTTAGATGAGCCAAAAAGATGGTACAGAAGATATAGCAGATTTTGAGGGCTGATATTTTTGATTCTTTCATAATTTTTTAGTGAGAGACTTCTTTGCTTGAAGTTTTGGATGTCGAGATTCTTGCTAAGAGCCTTGAATTCCATTATTCCGCCACCCTAAAACCAAGATCATAATGACGCAGATTTGGATCTTCTGGCATTTGACTGGAACATGTCAGTGCTTCTTTGAATGTTAGATATGATCCACCTTTGATTACATAGTGATCAATATCATCAATTGTTACCTTAGTACTTGTCCATTCCCAGACGTTTCCCGCAAGGTCATGAATTCCAAGTTTACTTGCTCCATTTTTGAGTAGGCCTACAGTGGTGATTGTCATCTTTCCCAGGGAGTTGCAGTATTCAGCAGAAGCTGCATTATACTCATTTTCTTTAGAAGTAAATTCGTTTCCCCATGGATAGATTCTAGAGTCATTGTATGAACAGGCTGCTTCTAATTCTTCTGATGTTGGAAGTCTTTTTCCGATCCATTTTGCGAATTCTTGTGCGTCAAAATAAGTTATGAGAACAATCGGAATGTTTTCCATTTCTTTTGCAGGTTCAGTTCCCCTCCATTGTTGAGGGGGGAGGTGATTTGTAGCCATTATGAAACAGGAATATTGGGCGCTTGTAATTTCATATTTTGATAATCTGAATGTGGGAACTTTAGACTCTTTTATAGTATTGTCTTTGTTTTTAATAGTGATGGTAGATTCCGGAACTGTCACCATATCGGTGATAAGTTTAAGCTTGATTTGATTGACTATTAAGTCTGTCGCTTGTTTTTTATTAGGGTATAAAGCGATGCTTCGTTTGACACATTTCATTGCCTCAAAACATTTATCTTGTGCCAGATATTTTTCTGCCTGTTCAATCCATCCTGCGAATGTGCCTTCAGCTTCCTTTCTCTTGCTGAGCAGGTCATGTTTAAAAAGCTCAAATTTATCTTTAAGCAGTATAAATTTTGGTTCAAACTCTGAGACAAGTTCGTCGACTTTTTCCCATTGCTGTTCATTTTTAAGTACATCTCTTTTTTGGATGAATTCTTCAAGAAATCTGCTTTCTTTTTGAAGATTGGTTTCTTCTTTATTTGGTTCTTGTTTAGTTTCTGTTGAGGTAGTAGTAGTTCCTGTTGTAACAGGGATTGCATGGCCGCCATCAGAGTTTTGTTTATTTTTAGATGGATCATTTTCATGTTTCCATATGACATAGCCTGCGATAAGAGTTAATGGCACGAAGATTATTGTTACTTTGACAAGCTCTCGCATTTGGTTAGGCCCCAAACTTTTTTGTTTTTTGTGCGTGTGCCAACAGAAGTTTCATGAGGTGTTGTGCTGGGAAGGTTCCAAGGTTGCCTTTTGAGCATTCACGCTCACTGAATGAATTTATAAGGCTCCTTCTTGCGAATTTGGAATGTATAAGAACTGGTACAGGGTGCCAGGAGTGTGCTGCCATAATTGCAGGAGTTGAGTGGTCTCCTGTTACGCAGACTACACAGTCTTGTTTTGCAGTAATTACAGGGATTAATACTTTATCTGTTTGTTCAATAACTTTTGCCTTTGCCAGGAAATTACCGTCTTCTCCATAGCTGTCCGCTTTTTTCACATGGATAAAGAAAAATTCATAATTTGTATAATTATTCGAAAAAGTTGTGGCAAGATGGTTCAGATCTTCGTCGTCTGGTGATAGGGCTATTGTCATTCCAACTAATGTGGAAAGGCCTTTATACATAGGATAAGTTGCTATACAAAGAGTCTTGTCAAGCAGGTATCTGTCTTTGAATTGAGGGATGTTTGGTAGTGAAGAAACTCCTCTAAACAGCGCTGTATTTGGTCCGAGTTTATATTTTGGGAGAATAGTATCTATTTTGGAAACTACGTTGTTTATGATTTCGGCTGTTTTGGATGATCCGGGAGTCAAGGCACCAGATTCCAGTTTTGGTTTACCGGTGACTTGAGGATCTGTATCTGTGATGTCAGTTTGAAGTCCTTCACCATTCAGAATCAATACGAAGCGATGCTCCTTTTCAGGGAGAAATTGGACTTTTATATCCCCTATTTGGGCTATTTCTTTATTTAGTATTTCCATTATTTTTTGTGTTGTTTCTGTTGAGACTCTTCCTGCTCGCCTGTCGGTTAAGATCCCATTATTATCTTGTATGGCTAGATTTCCTCTGAAAAAAATGTCATTCCGCTTTGGTTTATAGCCGACTCCGAGTGCACTTAAAACACCGCGCCCGATCAAATATTCTTCCGGTGGATATCCAAACAGAGCTAGGTGTCCTGGCCCGCTCCCGGGAGTGACTCCGAAATCAACATGTGTTATAAGTCCTGTTTCTGATATTTTAGCAAGTTGATCAAGGTTTGGAGTCGCAGCGTATTCAAGCTCAGTTTTATCATATTCCGGATGGTCAACGCCTCCCAAACCATCAATACTCAGAAGAATAATTTTTGTCTGACTTTTAGTTAGTTCCATACTGACACATTTGTAAGATCTTTATTCAAGATTTGCGGTCTATAATTATTTAAACGGCTCATTAATAGATGATACACTTTCTTTTAATTTTGCCAGTAATTCAAGCAGTTGATCATGACTTACAATCTGTGATCTACATCCCAGCAGACGGATGAAATTCCTGATGATGGAGTTTCTTATATCGGGTATGTTTTGCTTTTGTTTTAAAAGGCTTTCAAGAGATGTCATTTCTTTGTTTTGAATACCGCAAGGTATTATAAGTTTAAAGAGATCCAGATTTGTGTTGACGTTAAAAGCGAATCCATGCAGAGTTATCCATCTTTGTATACGAACGCCTATAGATCCGATTTTTTTTTCACCAACCCATGTACCGGTCAGATTTGAGATTCTATGAGCTTTTATGCCGAATTCTTTGCAGGTTTGGATCATAATTTCTTCCAAAAAGTAAACGTAGCTTTTTACGTCTAGTCCGACTCGTTTAAGTTCTAATATCGGGTAACCTACAATTTGGCCCGGGCCATGATAGGTAATATCTCCGCCGCGATCGGTTTCAATCAGCTCGATCCCTTTTCTTTGTAGCAGTTCCTTGGTAACAAGCAGATTATTCTGTTTTGCATTTCTTCCTAAGGTTATAACATGTGGGTGTTCAAGCAGAAGGAAAAAATTAATGTCTCTTTTCTTCTTGTATATGATATCAAATAGTTCCTGCTGTAATTTATAGGCGTCTTTGAAAGTTATGTGGGGGATAACTGAAATAACAACGCTATCTGCTGATTTCGGCATACAGCCACTGGATAAGTTTTGGTGGATTGAGATTTTGTTCAGGGTTTTTATCTTTCCACCTGTTTATTGGTATCGGTTTTAAATTGATATTTTGATCAGTGAAAGATTTGATTTTGTTCTGAGTAATGTCATCGTGAATGAAAAGTAGTCTGAAATTCCGATTTTGTAGTTTTGCAATGTCAGCTTCGGTAATTGTATTAAAGAGATTCATTTTCAATATCATTTCGATAATTTTGCTGAATTTTTTGTCTAAAAGCGATATAAGAACAAATGTGTTGTGAGTCGGGAGTATGAGAGTTGATTGTAGATCGAATAGTTTAACGGTGTCGTAATAAATTTTCGATACATTATCAAGGGTTTGGATCGCGATTTTATCGATTATATCCAAGGATAGGCTTTCAAGGTTTATTGCAAAGTTGCCTGATGTTCCGAGTCCGCAGATATTGGCGAGTATATTTGCAGTTATCATAGAAAATTCAAGTCTGTCCTGTATCGAAACCGGATTTGCATAGAGCGCGAGCGGTTTGTGGTGTCTAGAGATAGCCTCTGAAATTATTTTTGGAAAGTTCCATTTTTTACAAAGTTCGTGACCTACTTTTTGGTGGTCAAAGCTGTATAAATTTCTTTCTATCCTGAATGATGGCTCATTTTGTTCCTTTGACATCTGTATTACTGTGTCATATTGCCCGCCGAGAAAATGGATAAGTGCGAGTTTTCCAATATCGTGAAGAAAAGATGCAAGAAAAACTTCATCTATACTAAGTTTGAAACCATGGATCTGCATTAATTGCTGTGCGAATGCGGCTGTTGCAAGCTGGTGTTTCCAAAAATCTATTCTATTAATGTGTTTGCTTGGAAAATCTATACCGCTTGAAACAAGGCTTACTCCGATAGCGAGGTTCTTTACATTTTGAAAACCAAGAATAACAATTGCGCGCTGGATATTTGAGATTGGATTTTTGACACCAAAGTAAGCAGAATTCACAACTTTAAGCAATTTAGTTGAGATTGCTTCATCTAAAGAAATTACACTTGCAATCTCATTAGCTGATATTTCAGGATTATTAAGCAATTCCATAAGTTTTGTGATGACATATGGCATTGGGATGAGCTCATCAATTTGTTCGACGATACGTTCTACACGCATAAAGTTATAGTATATATCAGCACTGTAATACGTTAAATATTCAATATTAAATCATCTTTAACAAATATTAATCTTTATCCTGTACTTGACATAAATAAATCATTTTTTACTTTGCTACATAATGCCGAGCGATATTGGTAAAGTTGTACAGATCCTTGGACCTGTCATAGATTGTTATTTTGAGGGAGTTTTACCTGATATTTACACTGAATTGATCATAAAAGATCCGCAGCAGAATGTTGAACTCAAAGTAGAGGTTGCTCATCATTTAGGCAATAATCTTGTCAGAACAATAGCTTTGGGAGCTACTGAGGGATTAAAAAGAGGTCTAGATGTTGTTAATACCGGGAAGCCTGTACTTGTTCCAGTTGGGCGTGCGACTCTTGGAAGACTTATAAACATGCTGGGAAGGCCAATAGATAATCTTGGTGAGATAAAAGCGTCGGATAGTTGGCCAATCCACCGCCAGCCTCCTCAGCTGAGTGAACAGAAAACTTCTCCTGAAATTCTGGAGACTGGTCTTAAGGTTTTGGATCTTCTTTGTCCGTTTATAAAAGGTGGAAAGATTGGAATGTTCGGTGGTGCTGGTGTTGGTAAGACCGTTTTGGTTCAGGAAATGATCAGAAATATTGCTATAGAGCATAGTGGAGTTTCTGTTTTTGCAGGTGTCGGCGAAAGAACAAGAGAAGGTAATGATTTATGGCTTGAAATGAAGGAGTCTGGTGTTATTAAAAATACTGTACTGGTTTTTGGACAGATGAATGAGCCTCCTGGCGTAAGACTCAGAATCGGCTTGACTGGCGTTACCATGGCTGAATATTTCAGGGATGTGGAAGGTCAGGACGTGTTATTGTTCATCGATAATATTTTCAGGTTTGTTCAGGCTGGATCAGAAGTCAGCGCATTATTGGGAAGAATTCCATCAGCTGTTGGATATCAGCCTACGTTAGCAAATGAAATGGCTGCACTTCAGGAGCGAATAACTTCAACAGGAAAGGGGTCTATAACTTCTGTTCAGGCAATCTATGTTCCTGCGGATGATATCACGGATCCGGCGCCTGCTACAACATTTACTCATCTTGATGCATCTGTTGTCTTAGAAAGGAGGATTGCAGAGCTTGGAATTTATCCGGCTGTCGATCCTTTGAAGTCTACTTCGAGAGCTTTGGAGCCGGCATTTGTTGGAGAACACCATTATAAAGTTGCAAGAGATATCCAAAAAATATTGCAAAGATATCAGGATTTGCAGGATATCATTGCGATTTTAGGTGTTGAAGAGTTGTCAGATGAGGATAAGCTTATTGTGAACAGGGCAAGAAAAATTCAAAAGTTTTTATCACAGCCGTTTCACGTAGCAGAACAGTTTACTGGAAGACCAGGTGCTTATGTTAAACTTCAGGATACGATCGATGGATTTGAGCAGATAATCAATGGAAAGGTGGATAATCTGCCTGAACAGGCATTTTATTTGGTTGGAACACTTGATGATGTGAAGTCTGCTGCTGAAAAGATGAAGCAGATTAAGTAGCGATATCATTTCATGAAGCTTTTTAAAGTTTCTGTTTTTTCTCCTCTTAAGAAGGCATTTGAAAGCGATAGTGTTACATCATTAGTCGTACCATCTTATGAAGGGAAACTTGGTATTCTGGCAAATCACGCAGAGATTATATGTAAGCTTGTAGAAGGAGAGATCAAAGTTGATTTAGAAGGTCAGAAATCGACTTTTCTTAAGATAAATAACGGTATTCTTTATTGCAAGAATAACTGTGTTACCGTCCTTGTAAAACAGGCTGCTTATGTGTAATCTAAATAACAAAAACTGGTCCAGAAAAAGGGGTTCACTCCAACGTTACATAAACAGAACCTTTGATCTTATCCTGAGATTCTATTACACTAAAGAGCATGGATGTAGACCCTCAATGGGAACAGGAGTTTGAAGCAGCGGCAAGGCGGTCGCTCAAAGAAAGGATGAGATATGCATTCATCCGAACTTATAAGCCCGTCCTCGATGACGCGCCTTAACGCAGTTTTAACACACTTGAAGAATACAGGCAGTGGTGCGAACAAAACCTGCC
>JACQRL010000138.1 GCA_016206485.1 Planctomycetota bacterium
TAACCACGCTTGCCTACACTTTTGACAAAAAACCTGTTTACACCGAAAAACTCGCTTATAATCGCGTCAACAACATCACCAGAAAAGAGGAAGATGATGCGGATTATTTTTACGAGTACGATGAGTTGGATCAATTAACGGCGGCCCGGAGCTCACACGGAACGGAGAAGTTTTATTACGATGCCGCGGGGAATCATTTGTTTGATCCGAAAAACCCGGCCAAGCACAGCCCCACGAATGCGTTGTTGGAAATCCCGGGACAGCAAAGCCAGTATCAATATGATTTGCAGGGGAGAACGGTGAAAATGCAGGAACCGAACAAAAGCATGGCCCTCGTTTGGAACAGCTGGTCGCAACTCAAAGAAGTCACGGTGAATGGGAAGAAGGTGAAATATTTGTATGATCCTTTCGGGAGAAGGGTGGGAAAGGTGTTTGAGGATGGGAGGAAGGAGTTTTATGGGTATAACAGGGAAGATATTGTGGCGGTGTATGAGGGCAGATTATTAAAAAATACTTTTCTGCATGGTCCTGGAATTGATGAAGTGCTTGGGGCGCATGAGGCAGATAAGAAAAATTATTACATCGCAGATTATTTGGGGAGTGTGAGGGAAACCATTGATAAGAGCGGGGCAAATCTTGCGACATACGACTACAAGGCGTTTGGGGATTTAAAACAGGAAATCAAAAATGCCACTGGGCTCATTCCTGCGGCGTATGCTTATACGGGGAGGGAGCGGGATAACGAGAGCGGGTGGTATTATTATAGGCATAGGTATTATGCAGTGAATGGAAAACAATTTATGAGGCAAGATCCAATCTCCTTTTTTGGCGGCCTCAATCTGTACGCATATGCGTACAATAATCCAATGCGATATATTGATTCTTTTGGTTTGTATAACACAGAGAGGCATGGCGAAATTATAAGGGAAGGTTTACGTAATTCAGGTTTAACGCAGGATCAAATTCAAGTGGTTGTATCTGCTAACAACTGGTTTGATTTGACAACACAAGGCAGTTCAGACTCATACAAACATAGCATGACAGCTCCTGGCCAGACAAAAGGTGCAGCCATGATACTTAGAGAAAGATTTAAACAGAAAATATTAAACCAAATCAAAACATCCAGAGCTAAACGGTATAAACAAGTAAATTCTTGTGAACTTACACCCACAGAATGGACACCACAGGAATTAAAATGGTTCGGCCAATTACAGCATCCGTTTGTTGATGAAAATTCAGCATCTCATCAATGGCAAGAGTGGAGAGCTGTGGATTATGTTACTAATGAAGATAATTACAGGACAACTCATCAGACAGCGGATGATTATTTGCCAGCAACGGATCTCAGTAAAAACGCTGGTATCATACAAATGCTTTTTCAGGAAGCAAGCGGTTTTTAATTTAATTTTTCAAATGAAATACACCCTAAACATGAGATATGCTCCCACCGTTTTTCTCCAATTTGTGCTCTCCTTGAGTATTATTAAAATTATTATTCCCTTCGCTTCAGGACACGATGTTCTTTTTTTGATAATATTTTTTCCATTACTTCTGATAACAACCTTGTTGATGGTGTTAGTTGTAAAGAACAAGTTGCATGATTTATTTGTGAACTCTATATCGTTGCTTTTATTTTTCCCCTTCCTAATATACCTTTTTTCGAGACACCCGGACATGTTATCCAATTTTTGGTTAACTACCGTTCTATTCTCGTTTGGTTGCCTCGCAGTATTCTTTAGAATTTATCAAATTCAGCGAAAGAAAAATGGGATAAGACCAACATGACAGGGCCAGGAAGGGGGTGGCGCTACCGATGCCACCGATGCCACTGGCGCTACCAGCCGCAAAACTCTTTTTTCCGTCAATCCGAAAACAGATAATTTGAGGGGACGGGGACGGAGTTAACTAATTAACTATTGACAGGCAAGTAAATCGCCCCCCTTGTGCCCCTGGGCAGTTTAAAGAGTGTTTTCAGCGACGCCTTGGGGAATGTCAGGGAATATTATTTTAAAAAAACACCGAATCCCTGGAAAACTATTGATGCCTTGGGAAGAGTAACAATGCAGGAAAGGGATAATCGGGGAAGAGTTATTCTGGAAATTCGCCCGAACGGAAACAAGATCACCTATCAATACGACAAGAGAGGCAATGTGATTGAACAGACCGACACGGGATCGGGGGCCACTCAAAAGTTTGAATACAATTTCTTGAATCGCTTGAGTGAAATAAGCGATGGGGAAGGCAACAAAACTGTTTTTGCTCACAACGACAAGGGTTTGCTGACTGCACACACCAACCCCTTGCGGGAAACATCACAGTTTACCTACGATGACAAAGGGCTGTTGATTGAGCAACAAACTCCGTCAGGAGCGATTACAAAATACGAGTACGACGCCCAAGGGCAAATGATTAAATCAACAGACGCCTTGGGGAATATCACGATCAATTCCTA
>JACQRL010000139.1 GCA_016206485.1 Planctomycetota bacterium
GACTTAAATGAGATTAATCTAAAATTTATAAAGCGGTTACAAACCTATAATGTTACAGTCGGGTATTCTGGTCATGAAATAACGCCCGAAGTTGCTATCGCTGCTGTTACATTGGGAGCAAAAATTATAGAGAAGCATATAACTATGGATAGAAATATGGATGGACCAGACCACAAGGCGAGCATGCTTCCGTCAGAGTTTGCTTACATGGTGAAAGCAATAAGAAATGTTGAGATCTCACTTGGGTCTGAAATTAAAGAGATTTCTCAAGGGGAAATGCTAAATAAAGAAGCAGTTTCAAAATCGATTGTCGCGAAAGTTGAAATAAAGAAAAATGAAAAAATAACTTTTGACAAGCTTACCTTGAAAAGTCCTGGTAAGGGATTGCCTCCACATAAATTGAGCACTGTTTTGGGTAAAACAGCAATAAGGAGTATTAAGATTGACGATTTTATTACACCTGATTGTTTTGAAGAAATGTGTAAGGATCAGTTCAGTTTTGTTGATTTCGCTAAGTTTGGTTTGGTGGGAAGGTTTAATGACCATCCAGAAATAGTTAAACTTGGTCCTAAGCTTATTGAGTATCATCTTTGTTATAATGACCTTTTTGACGGTCATCTTTTAAATAAGTGTGATTGTGAGGTTGTATTTCACGCTCCAGAAATTGTAGGTGATAGACTTGTTGATCCAGCTTCCCCTGATCTGCCTCAAAGACAATATGCAATTAAAGTAGTAAAGGACGTTATTAGAACTTTGGATCAGAAGAGAAATTTATTTGTTGGAAATCCGAAGGTTATCGTTCATCCTGGAGCGGCATCATTTGATGGATATAAAGATCCGGATATATATAAGAAAAGCTTTTATGAAAGTTTTGAGATCTTGCTGGATTACGCTTTAGAGCATAATGTCATGCTTCTTGCGGAAAATATGGCCCCGCTTCCGTGGTATTTTGGAGGAAGATGGTATACCAATTATTTTGTTTTACCAGAACAAATGATTGAGTTTGCCAATGACTTTAACACGAAAGTTTGTCTGGATATATCCCATGCCAAATTGTCCTGCAATCTCTTTAATTATGATTTCACTAAATTTGTGTCTTTGGTGAAAGATTATGTTGAGCACATACACATTTCAGATGCAAAAGGTATAAATGGAGAGGGTATGCAGATTGATGAAGGAGAAATCGATTTCAAAAGCTTTTTCAAACTTTATTCTGATTACAAGGGTGGATGGATCCCTGAAATATGGAGAGGTCATTTAAATTCATACGAAGGTTTTAAAATAGCATTAAAGAGGCTCAGTAGGCACCATGTAATTGCAGTTGAAGATGAGCAGATACACAATCATAGTATATCCTATGATGATAGCAGTGAGCCTGTTGGTTTAGGTATTGATAACAGTGAAGAAGAATCATTTGAGTAAAGTCTTATACCTTGAATTATATTCTTATATAAACGTGAAAAAATTGTAGGTCTGATCCTATCTTAAATACATAATTTTACTTGGTTTTATGTTGATTCTAATGATCACGACAAATGATCCAGCAGGATCGGCATTTAATTTATTGCAGGCTGTAAACGCTAATTCTGATCATACATGCAGACTTATCACAACTGAAACCAGATATAACTTTTTTTTTAGAAAAGATATTCATATTCCATTGTTAAGTGATTATAGCGAAATCGAATTTCTTTTGAAAAATGCCGATGTTTTTCATTTCCACATGATTGCTGATGAAAACATGACACTTGGCCCATTCAGGATAAAGGAGTACATAAATAACAAAATTATTATTCATCATCATCACGGGGAGCCTCCATTTAGAGAAAATCCCAGTTTATTCAGAGTAAAAGAGTTAGCACTTAATAGAACGGCGATTGTGAGCACTCCGGATTTACAGTTGTTGTATCCCGAAGCCACCTGGCTTCCTAATGCAGTGCCTTTGAATGATATACTCTATCTTCCTGCATTGCCGTTACATAATGATCAAGAAAAGTTTGTTATAACGCATTCCCCTACCAGAAGATATCTGAAAAATACAGATGAGTTCATTGAAACGGTTAATATGTTGAAAATTGAAGGATATCCAGTCGCATACAAAATAATCGAGAAAACTCCGCATGAGATCTGTCTTCGCACAAAAAGAACTTCTGATATTTTTTTTGATCATATCCAGGGATACTATGGGATTTCATCTTTGGAGGCGCTTTCGCAGGGGGTTGCATGTATAGCTGGTCTTTCTGATCATACTTTGCGATTGATAAAGGAGTTTACCAAGACAGATGAGCATCCATGGGTTATTGCAAAAAATAAAGTAGAACTCAGGTCAAGAATTATTGAACTTCTAACTGACAGGAAAAAATTAGCACATTACAAAGAAGTATCAAGAAAATGGATGTTAAAGTACTGGAACGAATCGAAAGTTGCTGCAAAATATATTGAAGTGTTGAACAACTCTCTGATAAGTTAAATCTAGATCTTTTGAACTGTATCACTGAGTGGTGTTAAAAGTTGAGCTTCCGCATCGACCTCATTTTTGTTTATTAATTGTACACATTTCAGAAGTTTACTTTTGAGCGTATTGTTGTTAATGATATATAAAGTATTGCGAATTACCTGAATAGTCAGTCTAAAATATCTTATTATATCTCCTGGATCGGTTGTTGTTAGTTCCTGAATTTTATTGATATCAGGATTATTTATCCACGATATCATGACTGAAGAAAGTGAATAATCGAGAGGCTTTGTTTTTTCCTTAAGACCATATCTTTCTTCAAGGCTTACTATGTCGTTAACGATTTTCACTGAACCTTTGACAAGCTCTTTAAACCATCGCGACTCGGGTTTCTTACTGTATGAACTTTTTTTGGCTTCAAAGCAGATAGAAAGGAAGATGCAACATAGTTGTTCAATATTCATGCTGCCAAGCTGCATGTTTTCAAGAAGTTCAACAACAGGCAGCTCATATCCGTAAATTTTCGCTGCTACCTCCCCTTTATCCGTTAAGGATTTGTTGTTAATGTAATTGAGGTTCTTCAGGATAGTAAGTTTGCTTTTAAGTTGTTTAACTTTCCATTCGACTGTCGAATTGGGATTATCAAGAAAATTAGATAAAGATTTTTCACATGCAGTGAAAATATTATCTTTCAGTGATTTATAAAGTGTAAGAATTGTCGAGTAAGAAAGATTAAACTGGCTTCGAATAGGATTAATCTGTCCTAAAATTGTTTTTGAACAAAATTTTTTTGCAATTGTAATGGGAGAGATTGCATATACATATCCAACCTTATCGATACCTCTGCGTCCTGCCCTTCCTGCCATTTGATGAAATTCTCTGGGTGTTAAAAGTACTTGGCGTTTCCCATTAAACTTTTCAACAGTGTTAAAGACAACGGATCTTGCAGGCATATTTATTCCGACTGCAAATGTTTCAGTAGCAAACAGCATTTTCACCAATCCTTTGCTGAAGATTTGCTCTATTATTTCCTTCATTGAGGGAAGGAGTCCTGCGTGATGATAGCAGACTCCTTTACTTAATAACTGTCTCATGTGACTTATTAATGAGAAATCTCTGACATTAAATCTTTTGGTCAGTTCATCGAATAATGAAAGTATTTCGGCTTTTTCCTTTTCTGTTAGTAACTCATTGTGGATTTTGCTTGCGATTGTTTCACAGTCTTTTCTGTTAAAACAAAAGAAAATAGCCGGAAGTCTTTCATCTTTTTTAAGAGAATCGGTCAGTTTATCGTAGTTGAAATTAACATTGGTTTTTTGAAATAGATTTTCAGAAAGTATTTTTTCTATAGGGGTTATACCGAGCTCTCTTGTGACAACATGAAAAACGAGCGGTACTTTTCTTTCATTTTCTGATACGAGTGAAATTGAGTATGGGTGGCGCACACTATTAAACCAGTTGACAAGCGATTTATAGTTTGAGACGGTTGCGCTAAGACATAGAAACTTTATATGTAAAGGGGCAAAAATGATGCACTCTTCCCATACTGTGCCCCTTTCGATATCATCAAGATAATGAATTTCATCTAAGATGACATATTCAACATTTGCAATGTCCTGTGGTGTTTCAAATATCGTGTTTCGGAATATTTCTGTTGTCATTAAAATGATCTGTGCATCAGGATTGATCGTTACATCCCCGGTTTTAATGCCTACTAAATCACCATAAATTAAGCTGAAGTCTCTAAATTTTTGATTATTAAGTGCTTTTATAGGGGCAGTATAGATTATTCTTTTCTTTTTCTCAACTGCCCTTCTGATTGAATGCTCGGCAATTAATGTCTTTCCTGACCCTGTTGGGGCACATACAAGAACTGAATTGCTTTTTTCAATCTCTGCGATTGCTTCTGTTTGAAACCGATCGAGTGTTATTCCATCCTGGAACTGCATCTAGCCTTGTTGTTGGGAAGAGATGTTAGAAATCAATACTTTTATTCCTATTTTTTCTGCTCATTTTTAGAAGCATTTGCCTTATCGAACGCATATTTCCAAAGAGAATAATTATCGAAAAATTCTATTTCGTTCTGAGGTGGAGGAGCTTTTGTCCTGAGATCCAAATATGGAGGATTACTCCCGGTTTTCAGCCAGTATTTGTTGTATTCATCGTATCTGGCTTGTCCGTAACCATTTTCCGGAGGGAATTTATTAAGTAATTCGGCACCTTTATCAGGTTCTTTAACAGTTGTTTCTTCTGTCTTGTCATCCGGTTTTTGTGTCTCTTTAATGTTAGTGTCATGTTCTTTGGCCTTCTTTTTTTCCTCTTCTTTTTGTTTTAGCGCATTCTCAGTCTTTTTCAGAAACTGACTTCTTTTGTCATTAACGAGCTTGATATCGATTGGTTGGCCTTTAAATTTGACTATTTCCCTGATTTCTTTTTTCGATATTGTTAGCGATCCGCTCACCTTTTCTTCGTTAAAAATTAGTGTTATTGTCTTAGCATTTGGTTTTGATGTAATAATATACCCATGCATCATTGCCCCGGTTTTTAGCAAAACTTCTACTCTTTCGCCTTGGTTAAAATTGTCGTCAGCAACTATTATTGAAAGAAGAATGATTAATTTCACGTTATATGTAGTAATTCGACCATCGGGTCAGCAAGAAGAAGACTTATTTCCTCTTCTCGGCTTTTTTCTTGTGACTTTATAATTACGGATGTGGGTGAGTGTTTTGAATATTTGAGGCCCATTCGTATGGCAATTTCTTTGATCAATGGGGTTAATTCTCCCTGAATGAGTATAGTTGGAGCAGGTTTATTGAATTCAATCAAAGTTTCATTGTCTGAAGCCATTTGGTTTAAAATGGAGTTTTCAGTCTCGTTTCTTCCGACTATTATTTTTATAGATCGGGAATATCTAAAATGCCTGCCGATTTTCAGTAGTTCGATATTTCTTACGGATGTTGAATCTGAGTTTTTCCAAAAGTCTTTTAACCGGTTTGAAAATGATGGATCAGTAAGAAGACAGCCTCCAGATGGCTGACCATGATCTTCATTTGTCAGATTGAACTGCCGTGCAAGATTCAACTGAATATTTCTTGACCTGCCTTCAATATCATAAAGCTTTTCTCTATCAATTATCCCTTTTTGTTCCGGAATTGTTGGCGGCAGTAATTTGGCCGAAAGCGGTCTGAGGATAAGTCCATTAAGACAGGTATGTTGTTCAATTTCACGAAGTTTTAAAGTTGTCTGTGACATTGGTCTTTGATTCAGTACTTCTCCAGTTATAATGAATTCGGCGCCTGTTTCTTTCAATATTTCTTTTGCCCAATTCAGCATCATTATCCTGCAATCTATACAAGGATTCATATTTTTTCCCCAGCCGTAAGTCGGACTTTTTACCATCTGTACGTATTCCTCTCCCATCGGACATACCTTAAAATTGAATCCGAATCTTTTTGCCACATGCGATGCATCAAATCCGCATGATGAATCTTCCATATCGCATCCGAACGGAGTAAGGAATTTGATGGCGGTTACGTCTATATTGAGTTGACTTATGATTATTGTAGATAGTACACTGTCTAAACCTCCTGAGAAAAGAGATATTGCTTTGTGCTTCATCAGAAATTTATATTATTTCTACTAATGACGATATTCAAGTTATATAGTTTTCTAAACAGTTAAATGTATGAAGAAGTGTAGGTTTTTGGTGTTTGTGTGCATAATAAGTATCTTTTTGAGCAATGTAGCCTATTCTGAGGTCATTAATGCTTCTGAAGAGAATCGAACTGTCAGCAGAACATCTTCTTCCCGGCTTCTTACTTCAGTTGAAGAGCAGATCCTTTTAGAGCAAGATAAGCCTGTTGGATCTGATATTTATGTGTTTCCGCATGAACTTGTTATTGGCTTGATTGTTGGCGGTGTAGCAACCTATTTCCTTTTCAAATTAATTACAAAGAATAGACCACTATTTTAAGATATGAAGAGATTCATGATTTTTGTTTTGTCTATAATAGTTTTTTGTATTAATTCAGTCCCAGTTAATGGCGAAGTAATAGTTGCTAAGAAAGAAAATCAATTTACAGGCGAGGCTGTATCAGCCCATGATACAATTAATACAATTGATAATACAATGTTGAAAAGCAGTGAATTTACTTTGTTATCGTCTGAAAAAAATAATACAGTAGTGAGAGGTTTATGGACAGAAGAGTTGATTGTTGCGTTTGGTTTCATACTTGTTTTGACCGTCTTCGCCGCTCGAAAAATCAAAATTTAGCGCTTTTCTGCCTTTTATTATTTGTTTTAAATTCATGTACAACATTCTCGCTTGGTTATATTGTTGATGAAATTATCACAGATGAAGAGACTGTATTTTATAAGGATGTCTCTTTAATCAAAACCGACATTCCTTATTATTGCGGTCCGGAATCCCTGAAAGCAATATTCGATTTTTTAGGAGTCGAGAGTTCGTTCGAAGTCATTAAAGACACAATATATAATCGTAAACTCAAAGGAACTCTTCCTTCAACATTAGTAGAGTATGTAAGGTCTAAGGGACTCAAGATTGAGCTAAAACAGGATGGCAACCTTGCCCTGCTTGCTGAATCGCTTAAAAAAAAGGTATTGCCTTTAATAATAGTACAGTTCAGGCAGGATGTAAGGCATTTTCTCGTAATAAATGGGATCAATGTGAAAATGAGATTTGTTATATGCGCGGATTATAATGCCAGGTATAGAGTCATTTCTTTTGATGAGCTTATCAAGATATGGTCAGATGCAAAATTCCTACAGTTTGTGATTTCACTTCAAAGCGAGTATGAATCTGTTTTAGAAAAGGCGTTTATTTTTGAATCCAATGGGGCATATGAAAAGGCTACTGATTTATATAAAAAAGCAATTCAGTTGGATGAAAACAACTACGTGTCATATTTAGGGTTGGCAAATTGCTATTATGGTTTAAATAATAAAGATGCTGCGCTCATTAATTACTCAAAATCGTATCAGTTATATAAGTCAGATCCATTGCTCCTGAATAATTATGCGAGTGTACTGCTTGAACTGGATAAAGATATTGATTTTGGTTTAGAACTGGTTACAAAAGCGGTCGAAGAATCTGAGAAACTGTATTCTAATGAACTTGAGGAGGCTAACAGACAAAAATTTTTGTTCAGATGGATATCCTGTATTGCTACTCTGGGTGAATATAGAGAGCATTTTAAGGAATATGCAGGCGCACTCGCCTGTTATGTAAAGTCATACGATTTAACACCGCCGCAATATGTAAAGGATAGAGACAGAAAGATCGTAAAGATTGTTAATTGCTATAAGGCACTTGGGAAATTAGGGAGTGCCAGAGAATGGGAAAAGAAGTTAAGCGCTGGTAAGTGATCTTTTGTAATAATAATCCTGACAGAATGTTTATGAACTGATCATTGAGAGAAATTCAGTTTCATTCAGTATTTTCTTTCCCAGTTCTTTTGCCTTCTCCAGTTTTGAACCTGCATTTTCTCCAACGAGAACGTGTGTCGAATCTTTAGTGACCTGATCTCTGGTTTCACCGCCATTCTCTAATATTTTTTGCTGGGCTTCTTTTCTGGTAATACTTGCCAATGTTCCTGTCAAAACGAATACCATTCCTGAAAGTTTCCTGGATCTTTCAGATCGGTCATAAATAATTGTAACTCCTGATTGAAAAAGCTGTTTGATAATTTTATCGCTCCTTTCGTCTTTAAAAAATTCAAATATTGACTGTGCAACTACTTCTCCTATTCCTTTTATGCTTTGAAGTTTATCTAGTGACGCTGATCTTAATTCTTCTATTGTCTGAAATTGTTCTGCCAGAAGTTTTGCCGTTGCGGTTCCTACGTGGAGAATGCCAAGTGCGTTAATAAATCTACTGAAAGTTTGTTGTTTGCTCTTTTCTATTGCTTCCAGAAGATTTTCAATACTTTTTGTACCAAGACCCCGTATATTTGTAAGTTCATCCTTCTTGTCTTTAAGTTTGTATATATCAGCAACAGTTTTAATAAGTCCTTTGATGAATAGTCTTTCGATCCACTTTGTTCCCAGGTATTCTATGTTCGTAGCTTCTCTACTTGTGAAGTGTCGTAATGCGCCTTTGATTTGCTCTGGGCAATTATGCTTATTCGGGCATATCATAACTTTGTCACTGCCTCGGAATGTTAATTTAGAACTGCAGGATGGGCAGGCAGAAGGGATTTCTATTGGTTTTTCGGAATGTGTTCTTGTATCTTTTATTACGTGTTCGACTTGCGGGATTACATCTCCTCTTCTTGATACAACGACAGTATCGTGAATTTTCAATCCGAGTCCTTTTACATATTCGAAATTGTGAAGACTGGCATGTTTTATCATTGCACCGCCGATGTTTACAGGAATTAGTTCTGCTACAGGGGTTATCTCACCTGTCCTGCCTACCTGGATTTTAACATTATTTAATTTTGTCGTAGCTTCTCTGGCGGGAAATTTATATGCGATTGCCCATCTTGGAGATCTTGATCTGATTCCTAGTTGTTCTCTAAGTTCAACTTCGTTTACTTTTATCACACATCCATCTATTTCAAAATCTATTTTATCTCTGTCAGCTAGCATTTTATTGTGATATTTAAGTATACCCTCAGTATTGTCTGTAACTTCAAATGTTGCTGTTGGTAATCCGGCTGCTTTGAGAAAATTAAGCAGATCTGAATCTGAATAGAATTTCATTCCATTGATTGTTCCTGATCCATGCGCGAAGAATTTCAGATTTCTTGCTGCAGTTATTGATGTGTCAAGCTGTCTTAAACTGCCTGAGGTAGCGTTTCTGGGATTTGCAAAGGTTTGTAGCCCTTTTTTTATTTGTTCTTCATTGAGCTTGTTGAAATCACTTATTGCCATATAGACTTCACCTCTTATTTCAAGGAGCGCGGGACATTTGTCTGAAAGAAGCTTCAGTGGAATCTGTTTTAGTGTTTTGATGTTTTCCGTTACGTTTTCTCCTGTTGTACCGTCCCCTCTGGTTGATGCATGTCGCAGAACTCTATTTGTGTAGACGAGCTCGATGCTCAGACCATCTATTTTTGGTTCGCAGATGTAGCTGCATTTTAGTTTGTCTGTCTTTAGGAATCGTTCCATCATGCGTACCCAGTCTTCAATTTGATCTTGTGTTGTAATACTTTCGATGCTCAGCATAGGTTTAGAATGTTTAATAGGTGAAAACTCTGTTTGAATTTTGTATCCGACTTTTTGGGTAGGAGAATCCGAAGTTATCAGATCTGGATATCGCTGTTCAAGATCCAGCAGTTCTCTGAAAAGTTTGTCATATTCTTCATCGCTTATGACAGGATTGGATAGAACGTGATATTTGTAATTATGCTCATCGATATTTTTTTTGAGGTGTTCTAATCGCGTCTTGATATCATTTTGCATCTATTTTGTACACTTTATTAACAATAGAACTTTTAAGTTTTGCATCTTTTATAAAAGACTGATATGAATCAAAAATCCTCCGGTTAAAAAAAATTGAAAATCTGCCTTCATTTTTTGCATATTCCGTGAGTTTTTTCATTGTTCTTTTTTCCTGATGGTTTAAACCATTAACTTTACATAGCGATTGAAAAATCAGAGTGTTCATTTTGTGTTCTGCAATAAGCCTTCTAATGTAACCTATTAGGAAGTAAATGATAAGGCTCAGGCTAATTACAACTGTAAAGTAGATAATGTAAAATTGCGCATTTTGCGGTATTCCTTTTGTAAATCCATCGCCGATAATTTTGAAAATGTTCTTTGATTTCTCTTCGGCAGATTCGCTGCCCTGTAACAGGAGATAAAACATAGGTATTTATATTAACTGTACAACCC
>JACQRL010000146.1 GCA_016206485.1 Planctomycetota bacterium
AATAAGATAGAAAGAAAAAATAATTATAATCTGTGCGGTATGAAATTTTGCTATTTTGCCATCTTAGACCAATAAACAAAGGTTTTGTTGCCCAAAGCCGATGCGAATCAGTTTCATAATTTCACACTATATGTTGTATGACAACTAATTGTAGCATAATGGGGGGGTAGTTTCTTAGGTAGGTAGAAGCAGTATACTAATTCCATATATATAGGTGTCCATAAACTTAATTGTGCACAATACATAGTGTACTATGTAACAGAAAAGCATAAGAAACGCAAATCGTTGAAAGTGATTTCCTGGACGATCTCAGTGCTTCTGTAGATTTTCAGTGATTCAGTGAAGTTTTATTAGGTGTCTGTTAGCGAGGAGGTTTGTTGGTTTTTTCCTGGTCGTATTGCAGGTTAGTCGGAGTCATAAATGATTCAGTGGTATCTATATATCCGGTTAATTTTAGGGTAATTTCCTGCTGCTTTGTTCCCTGAGAAAATTCGAAGTGATCTATATTGAAAAATCTGCTTGAATGTTCAAGGAGATCTACAAATTTTATTACATCAAAATAACTTCCAACAAGTTCAAACTCAATTATTATTGTTTCTACACCTGCAGGAATTGTTGTTCCTGATGAAGATCTTGTCCCTTCCTCTTTTATATCTCTGATTCGGAGCCCGAATAAAGATGACATTTTCTTGATTGCATCAATTAGTTTTTCTTTTGATTTATAATCTGCGGCAGGAATCAGATTTTTTAATGCCTTTTCTTTTGCCCTGAGCTGGGACAGTTTTGCCATTAAAATTGGAATTTGTTGTATCTTGTTGTTCATTTCATTTAGTTTAGCCTCCTTGTTCTTGTTTTCTTCAAGGAGCGGTGATAATTTTTGATACCATAAGAAATATCCATCTGCAGCAAGGCACAATAGTCCTATAGAACCCATTATTATCGAGATAAGAAATATCAGTTTTACTTTTTTTGGCATATTATTTCACCACGATTACAAAGGTATATTCAAGTGTGGAGCCATGGCTTCCGCTGCTCTTCACAATTTTATATGGATCAGTATTTGTTACTTTAGGCGTTAACATTTTGATATTCGGATTTCCCAATAATCCCTTTTTAAGTTGTTCAAGCGGGGTAGTGGATATAGTCCCATCTTTATTACAACTGTCACAAAATCCCTTGAACTCCAGTCCATATTTATAGCCTGATAATTTTTCCTGACTAAAAGCATCCCTTTTCAAAAGGCTTATCTTCTCTATTCTGATTCCATCAACGGATGACACTGATTCGACTATTGATTTTAATAGATCTGAAAGATAATAATCTCTTTTCAATATGGGGTCATATTTTGTGAGCGAGGACTCAATACGGCTAATTTCCTGGTTGGTAGTTTCATAAAGTGTTATTTTATCTGATATCTCAGATATTCTTTTTACAATATTTTCGCTTCTTTTCTGCTCGGCATCTATTGAACTTAATAATTTCCATCCTGTGAGCAGCGAACCTACGAAGATTCCGATGGAAATCACAAACAACATAAAAATCACTGGAGGAGTCCTTCTTACAACCCTTTTTTCAGGCGGTATAAGATTGATTCTAATGTATTTTGGGGTGAAATTCTGTGGTTCAGGATTGTCTGGAAGTACTGCTATAGGGGTTTCATCCATAGTTTACTCCATTCGCGAGGCAAGGCCGATTGTAACTGCGACAAGGGATGGATTAGCAAGCAGGAGCGTTTTTTGCTCATCTTTTAATTCTAACTCAATGTTTGCAAGCGGGTCGAATATCTCAACCTGCTTGTTTACTATCTGCTCTTTGAGTATATCAACAGCTCCATATAGGGTTGCCAGCCCGCCGGTTATAAATACATTTTTGATGATAGCTTCGCTCTGACCTTCATAAAAATTAAGTGTATTACGTATATCCCTGCCTAACTCTTCTATTTTGACTCCGATTACATCTTTGAATTCGATCGCCTGCTCCTTCGGATTTTGTGTAAAATTAAGAACATCCTGTTTTTTCTCTATCTGGAATCTCTTTCGGATAAGATCAATAATTTCCCCTCCTTTTGTCGGGAGAATTCTGACGAAAGAAAGGTTGTTATTTTGGATTATAATTGCGATAGTTTCCGACATTCCAAGATTTACAATCATTGCATCACTGATTGTTGAGGCGTTTGCGCTTTTTGCAAAATTAAAACAATTAAACAATGCAGTTGGAGTTGAATCAATCGCTAGTGGTGAGAGATCTGCTTTGTCAAGAGTATTAAAAAGATGATCGACGTTTTGCTTTTTTGCAAGCACAACAAGGAATTTGAGCTCCTTTTCCCCGGTTGGAACGGGTAGTTCTGACAGTTTTGTAAAGTCATAATAGTAATTATCTATGTCGAGGGAACTGTCTTTGGTTAGTTCATATTTAACTACATCTTTCAGATTTTTTTCGGTTTTTACTTTGATATTAAGAAATTTAATTCCTACATCCGCTCCCTGAAGATTTACAATTGTTTCTTTTGTCTTGATGTCATTTTTATTTAACGCCTCTCTAATGATATCATATATGGGTTTTGTAGTATCCATAATCGCCTGTACATAGCTTGTTATAAGAAATTTCTTCTGGTTTTTTTGCTCTCTGCGCTCTGTGAACTCTACGATTTTGATCAGATCAGCCCCGATATCCAATCCTAAAACCCGCCGCTCCTGCATATCGCCTTATACCAGATTATAAAATTGCCGCATGTGTATTGCTATTTTGCAGATCTTGCAGTTTCATTGTCTTTAAGTCTTAACATAACGAGCTTTCTGTAAATGGGTTCGAATTTTTTTACATCGAGTTCCATAACACGAAACAATCTGTTTGAAACTTCTCTGATAAGATTATCAGTTATTGGCTCGGTCGAATATCTTGTAAATATGGCTTGAACCTCAGACAGTTCGGTCGGATTTGGAATGTAGATGCCTTTACAGTCGAGCGGATTTAATTCAAGATTCCCCCCTCCATAGATCTTCCCCAACAGTTCAACTGTAATCAAGGTCAGGTAATTGTAGAAAATAGTGGTTATAAAGTTTATATCCGTGTAATTATTCTTTAACCAGACGTTATGGCTGTTGTTTATTGAGGCGATTCCGACCTCATTTGCGGCAAATTTGGGGAATCTGTGCATGAGATGTCCAAGGAATGCATGCGGAATCTTTACTCCCGGAAGCACAAACCAGGGATTACGTATCCTGCACTTATAGCGCTGATTGAATTTATTTTTTTGCCCCAGTCTGATGTACTTCGCAAGATTTAAGTCTGATCTGACATCTTTGTTAGTTACATTTAAAAGCATGCATCTTTCATTTTCATTTGAGATTCTTTCAAGGTCAGTTACGGCAAAAGTTGGAGAGATAATCAGAGCAGGACTCGAAAGACAATTCATGAAATATTTCATCTTCAGTTTGTAGCGCTTGATTTCGCTTATGGGCAGAACAAAAAAGTTTTTACATCCAGTGACGAGACTTACTTTGATATCTACAAGATCGGTCAGAGGAACCCACGTTGAACTCTTTTTAATTTTTTCTATTTCATCAACTTCTTTATCGGTAAGTCTGTCCTGTATCCAATTGTCAGATGAATAATTTTTGTTTACTTTCACGACGTTTAATCCGGTTCTCTTTTCTTTTGTGTAGCATACATCAAGCGAGCCGTCTCCTGTATTTGCAGCAAGAAGTATTGCCGTTCTTTGAATTGTTTGAGGAAAGCGGTTATCGTCAAAAAGAAGTATTTTTGAACGAAATCTTGATTTTAAGAGGTTTCTGAGAGGCTGAGCATATTTCGCGAATAAAATCTCTCGCGGAACGAGGAATCCGAGCCTGCCCTGTTTTTTCAAGAGTGAAAGGCTTAAAAGCGTGAAATAAACCCAGGATGATGCCTCCCCATTTATTGAGATATCAAATATTTGTTTTATAAGCGCAGAAAGACTTTCTTTATTTTCTTTAAATCTCTGAAATCTGATGTATGGAGGATTTCCGACAATACTGTCGAAATGGTTTTTGGGGAGACTCTGGAAGATATCAAAAAAGTTTGCGTTCATTACATTAGCATGTGTCTGGTTTTGTAGCTTTAACAATGTTTTGTTGTAAAGCTTTCTGTCCAGCTCAATTCCTGTAACTGAACATTTTGGAAATTTATTTTTGATATGGAGCATGAATGCGCCTTCGCCGGAAGCCGGATCGAGAACTTTGTCTCCATCGATAACAGAATTGTCTGTAATAAACTTTACGATTGTATCGGGTGTAAAATATTGTCCCAGCTGTTTTCCCTCTCTCATAACTCTCTCTTGGTTTATTATCGACTAAAGCGTTCATAGGGTTCATGGAGTTTATAGCGTTTGTGGTATTTATGGTGTCAGTGAAATAATACGGTGAACTGAACTCGATGAACCCTTAAAACTCCATAAACTCTGAATGCTATAGTTTGACTTGCGTTAATTCTCAGTAAAATCAAATCATGAAATTTGCCTCTATAATTTGCTTGTTTCTATTTCTTTCATCGTGCGGGGAGGGTGAATCATCCAATCCAAATAAAGAGGTCTATGACCGGCTTATGGAGAAAAATGAGGAGATGTTAAAACAAGCCAAAAAGAAGGGAGAATTGGATCTGAAACCGATCATAGAAATTTTCAACAAGCTTAAAGTATCGCATGAGATTTATAATTCTGTTGAACAAAATAAGCTTCTTCTCGATAATGTTGTAAATACATTGAAAGAACTGGATAAAATTGGATCTGAGCGGCTGGAAGCAACGGTTAAAATTGAAAGAGTCGAACAGCTTTGTCTTAGGTGCCATGAGATTTTTTTGAAGGAGTGATGATAATGGAAAAAACAGTTTTAAAAGATCAGGAAAACAAGAAGGTTGAAAAGATTGTACGTCAGCTCTATAAAGAATTCCCCGGAGCAACGACTGCATTAGGCCATAAAAACGCCTTAGATCTGCTGGTTGCGACTATCTTATCTGCCCAATGTACTGATCAAAGGGTAAATATCGTTACAAAGGACCTGTTTAAGAAATATAAAACAGCAAAAGATTATGCTAATGCTTCCATTGAGGGGCTTCAAAATGATATTAAAAGCATTAACTTCTTTCGAAATAAGGCAAGCAATATCAATAAAATGAGCAAGATGCTGATCGATAATTATCAGGGGAGTGTTCCTGATACAATGGATAAGCTTGTAACATTGCCCGGAGTTGCCAGAAAAACTGCCAATATAATACTTAGTATGTGGTATAAAAAAGCGGATGGAGTGGTGGTTGATACACATGTTTCACGTGTAACACAAAGGCTTGGACTTACCAAGGAAACGAAACCGGAGAAAATAGAGCGTGATTTGATGTCAATTCTGCCCAAAAAAGACTGGATCAGCTTCTCAAATATGATTATTTTACACGGGAGAAAGACCTGTAAGGCAAGAAATCCTGATTGTAATAGATGTTCACTCTCTAAACTGTGCCCTTCAGCGAATAAAGTCTAGCAGATCTTTGCAAATCTTATCCACAGAATCACAGAAAAATAAAGAAGATACAATGAAGTAGTGGACTTTTGTTAAGCATCTGTTATATAATGAGCGCCTGTAGGGGTAGTTCTTTTTACCATTGCCTGTAATACGGTCGAAGCAGCCTCTGTCATAGTTTTTAATTTATAATACTCTCTTAGATGTTTTAATGAATCAACCCCTTTGTCATTTATTACATACTTGATTACATTATTCATTATCTGGATTGCCTGGTTGAGCTCACCCGTGTTTCTTACAACCATAGCTTTGGAATCCATGAGCCCTCTAATCACATTAATGTAATTTTCTATCTCACCTCTGTTAAGTCCATTTGGTTTTATCACTGATTCGATGGCTTGGTCTGTAATTTCAGGGATTTTTGTGATTGATTTGGCATATTTTGTTGCCTGTTCTGCAGTTATAGAGCCGAATACAATGCAGCTGGTAAACATTGCGCCACCCAACCTGTTTGAACCATGCATTCCAGTAGCAGCTTCTCCTATACAAAAAAGCCCAGCCAATCCATCCACAGTTGTGTCAGGTTTAATAACAATACCCCCATTACACACATGTGCCGCATGTTTCACGTGAAACTTCCTGTTATTATCTTCTATGATTGCCTTTTTACCTCGTGATAACTTATGTATGAGTATATCGAATTCTTTTGATATGAATGTCGAACTGAATGGGAAATGCTTTCTTCTGGATTGGCAGATTTCCTTCCATTCCTGAACACTAAATTTATTGTTTTCAGGTTCATTATTGAAATTTAAAGGTGTACAGCTATCTGATATCCTTGTTGAATGGAAGAAGTCTATACGGTTTTCATCAAAAGAAGCTATCATAAGCTGGATAAATTCAAGGTTTGATAGCGGTAATATTATGTTATGAGACTCTTTTAGTTCATTTACCAGATATATATTTGTGCCTATTGCATTTCCAGTGGTTACCCTCGTCTTATAGAGTCCGGAATATCCCCCGGTTGCAAGGATAGTTGCTTTTGCTTTGTGTTGAATAATACCATTGCTTGTTGAAAAATAAGCGCCGTAACACACTGGATCTTTGACACACAACTTTATACAAAACTGGTCTGTAATGAACTTGACATCTATGTCTTGGGCGATTTTTTTTAATTTTTTAAGTTCCTCAGTACTTTCAAGTATCACAGCTGTTTTTGCTGACCCAAAGCAGCCGGCAACCCTTACAAGGCCGTTTTCATTTTTTTTAAAACTGAGCCCGTATTGTTGAAGAAGTTTAAATGCATTTTTGCTCCTTTGCAGCATTAGATATACGAGATCTTTCTGGACACTATTTTCAGATATTGAAAAGATTTCATTTGAAATGCTTTCAATTTCCTGCTCATTAAATGCTATCTGGATGCCTCTTGTTGAACTTATTGGAAAACTGCTCTCGTTTGCAGCAGAGGAATCGCTTATTAATGTAACATCTAGACCGCTTTTTTTAGACTCAATTGCTGCTATTAGACCTGCGATTCCCTGGCCGATTACGAGGATGTCTGTGCGGTTTGCTGCTTTTTCTGGAGCTTTTCCCATTCAGCTTCGCTGAGAACCGAAACCTTTCTTGTACTGTGAAATTTAACGTAACCGTCTTTGAGCGCGAAAATAGTATAATCTTTTCCCATGTCGACGTTTTTAGCGGGGATAAACTTCATCCCGCGCTGTCTGATAACAATATTTCCCGCCTCAACGAACTCACCGTCGAACTTCTTAACTCCAAGCCTCTGCCCGGTTCTTCCCTTACCTTGAAATGACATAGCGCTGAATATATAAACGGCTTCCGGTTTGTTAAGGTTTATTGTAGGGTGAGTTGTAAATCTTTCGTATGTTTTGAGTTACGAGTAAGCGAGTTTTATAATATTGATATATACATTAAGTAATCCGGCAATACTTAATCCGTAATCGATTAAAACAAGGAAGGCAAATTCGCGACTCGTAACACGTGATTCGTTTATTGCGCGGTTTTCGTGTCAAGTATAGTTGACGGTTGTTGATTTATGTGGTTAAAATGTGAGATCTGGAAGGCTTTAATCGTGGTACGTGTGTTGCTAGAATAATAGCAAATGTTTAGCAGGAGGCGATGATGATAGAGTACATGAAAAGGCTCGTGGTGCTGGGTATCGTTGGCTTGGTTTCTTTAGTTATACCTTCAGTTGTAAATGCACAAGATACTGAAAAGGGAGATGAAAAAGCATCTGAAGAAGTCAGAAAGGATAATCCTAAAGATAGTGATGAAAATTTAACAGATGAAGAGCGAAGAAAAAGAGATCATAAACTAAGAGATGAAAAAAGAAGAAAACATGATGAGCACGCAAAGAAAAGAGGGGATGATCGGGGCAAGCACGACAGAAAAGTAGATGACCGCAAAAAACATAGACATGATGGAGATAAATGCAAGGTTTGTAGAGATCGTAAAGCAAAGGATAAAAAGCCCCGTGATGAAAAATCAAGAAAACATCGAGACGAAAAGGCAAGAAAGCATGACAAAGATGGAGATCGCAGAGATAAAAAAGATGGAAAAGGAAAAGGCTGTGACGGAAAAGATTGCGATGGAAAGGGACGCAATGAGAAGCTTCGCGGTGATAACAAAGGTTATGATGAAGATCTCCGCCGAGAAAAAGGTGAAAGTCACAGAAAAGGTGATGGCCGGGTCGAACGTGGGGACAGAAAAGATAGAAAATTTGGAAAAGATGAACGAAAATCACCGAGTAAAGGCAAGGGCGAAAGAGGCAAAAAACGAAGAAAATTTTAATAGCGCCCGATAAAGTCAAAATAGCGCTAGGCGCATAAACGAATTGCGAGTTTACTTCACTTTAATAATTAATACGAGTTGCATATTGCCGAATTATTCGAAATTCATGATCCGAGAATCCGGAATCAATTAGATCAAGGAGGTAAATTCGTAACTCAAAATCCGTAATACGTTTATTTAATCCTTATTAGTTGATTACAGTCAGCAGGGGTCTTTTTTCTAAGTTCGCGTATGAATCTGTCGGCATCTGCTCCATATCCGCTCGTCGGTTTTATCGAGAATGTTTCTGCCCAATTGCTGTTAAAATCACGCATATAGAGTTCTCTTAGATATTTTGCTATCATTGAAGAAAGCGCCACCGCTTTAGACTTATCTTCAGCATCAAGAAGAAATTGTATCGTAACCCTTGCTTTTTCATTTATATACTTGGATTCCTCATGGGTTTCTTTGACAGCATTAAATCGTAGCTGTAAATAATTCTCAAGTCCTTCTTTATAATATTTTCTAAAAGACAACTTGCCACATTGAAATAGAATATGATCTGATTGATGATTGGAGATAGTGTCCTTGATTAATTTACAAAATAACTCAAAAACCAAAGATGACTTGGAATTATTTGTTACGAATTGGTTGAAATCAACGGGATTGATAACAATTGTTTTAAAGTAGGGTTTTATCCTGTTTTTTTTGAGTAATTTTTCAACTAGATTGGTTTTGAGTTGTCCGTACTCGGCAACAAGCGGAAGTTTTGTAATAGGAAATGGTGTGTCGTAAAATGAGAGGGTTTTTTTTATATCATCCGAATCAATAAAACTGAGGACACTTTTTTCCAGCTCCTTTATTCCTTTTGAGGGATTATAAATTTTTTTGCTGTCATCAATTCGCACAGGAAGACCGGCCAAGAAGGATTCTATATCGCCAAGATGCTTAAAGACTGATAATCCAATGACGAGTGGTCCGAGTTTAGGACCATATCCCGCTTCATCGATTCCGCATGTAATCACTCGCAGGATTATATCACGTTAAGACTTTTCTTCAAACCCATCATTACTCCGTTTTATGGATATAAAATACCATTTAATTGCTGCGAATCTTACCGGAAAGATTGGTTTGAAAACACTGCAGCGTTTGGAAACAAAACTTGGATCTCTTGATGCTTTAACAAAGATCGATCCGGCAACTCTGGCGCGGCTTGGCTTAGTGAACGAGGCTGTAAGCAGACAGCTTGCTCATGTTTATAAAACCGAAAGTTTCACAAGTGAAATCGTGCTTGCTCAGAAGAATAACATAAAGATTTTAACAATCCTGGAGCCAGACTATCCGGAGGGGTTGAGAAATTTATCATCCCCTCCTTTGGTTTTGTATATCAGGGGAAATCTAAGTTTTCAGCGATCTTGCGGTATAGTAGGGGCTCGTAATCCGAATAATTACGGAATGACGAATTCATATAGGTTTTCGAAATCACTTGCAGAATCCGGTGTTTGTATTGTAAGCGGTCTTGCCCTGGGAATCGATTCTGTTTCACACTCTGCTGCGCTTTCTGCAAAAGGAGGTACGACTATTGCAGTTGCTGGTTCAGGTTTGCTTAATGTTTATCCAATCGAAAATAGATCGCTGGCAGAAAAGATTCAAAATAGCGGGGCATTTGTGAGTGAGTATCCGCTAAGAAGTCCTGCGCTCCCGGTTAACTTTCCGATGAGAAACAGAATTATTGCCGCGCTTTCCGAGTGCATATTATGTGTTCAGGCGGGAGTGACAAGCGGCTCGCTTATTACTTGTGATTGGGCGCTTGAACTCGGCAAAGATGTCTATTGTATTCCCGGAGGCATTAATGATCCTTTGTCACTGGGATGCAATCTTTTGATCAGCAGCGGGGCTAAACTCGCAATAAGTCCGGAGCAAATACTGAATGAAATATGGAACATCACTCCGTTATACGATACTCTGGAAAGTGTTGTTCTTACTCAGATAAAGAAATCTTTGTCGATTAGAGAGTTGATTCAGCTCACTGGAATTAAAGAGAATACGTTAAAACAAATTCTAGAACGGCTTATTACCAAAGGTTGCGTACAAAGAGACGCGAAAAATAGATTTTCAAACAGGTTATCTCAAAAAGATGTATAATAAAGCCCTTCACGAAAGCACAGAATATCCACTGAAACATAGAAAATAAAGACTGAAAAAAAATTCTTGACCAATCTCAGTGCCTCAGTTAATTTCCAGTGATTCAGTGTAAATAAATTTGTTTATGATTTGGTATATCCTTAAAAAGAATCGACAGTAAGAAAAGTATCAATAGAATCGTCATTTGTATAGAATTATGGTAAATATTACCCTCCAGATCGCTGTATACTCGTTGTTAATTTGTCCTAAAACAAGCTCAGCAGATCCACAAGAGATTTTCCGAAGATCTGCTAAGGATAAGGTCAAATGGATAGATAATCTGGAAAAGGGGTTAAAGGCGATCAAGGAGTCAGGAAAACCTGCCTTATTATATTTTGAGCCTGTGTCATCTCCTCCTGAACATATTAATGAAGCAGAGACCTTTTCGGCCCCATTCAACAAGGAAATTCTTGATGATAAGGATGTTGCCGAGTTTTTAAATGCGAATTTTATTTGTGTGAATCTCCTTTTATATAAAAAGGATGAGAATAGCCCGAGTTCGCATCTGATTTATACAAATAAGTATGAAATAAATACTGAGAAAGTTATGCAGCTTTCTTTTGTAGCATCTGACGGAGAAGAAGTAAAAAGTCTCAAATACAACAGCATACTTGCAGGAAAAGTTATAACGAAAGATGATTTTATGGATAAACTAAAAGATTTAAAAAAGCTCAATAAAAAAATCGACTGGAGAGATAACCTTGAAGACGCAATAAAGCGTGGTAAGGAAGGTGTTAATCCTGTTATATACATTGCCTATTGGAAGAATGATGAATCTGCAAAGAAGCTTCTCGGATTGCTCAACGAAAAACAGTATCTCCTCGGTAGAATGAAAGATGAGTTCATATGGTGCAGGTATGAAGATGACAGCAGTGATATCAGAACAAAATCATCTATACGGGTGGTTGACCCTTTCAAAGATGACAAATTAACTGTCAAGTTTACCGAAGATCTTGATCTGCTGAAAACTGCGATGGAAAAGCATTTTGATAGGTTTGAAAAGAACTATCTTGCTGAAAATAAGTACTTGTGCAATAAATGTAATAAAATCAAATCAGCGTCGGGGAAATGCTGCGAAAAGGAGCTTAAGAAGATAAGAACGTTCCGATGTGAAAAGTGCGGGACTCCATCATCAAAACAGAAGAAGTGCTGTGGTCAGGATAATAAACCAGTTACGCAAAAAAGTTAATTAAAACAAAAAGGTAAATTTATCTATAACTATAGCAAAGGGTTTCTGATAAATATTGCTTAGTAGATTATGAAGCCGGTATTAGCAGTACTTATTGGGTTCTTTAATCTATGTGCTGATGAAGTGAAGTGGATTACTGACATTGATAGCGGATTAAAACAGTCCAAGGATAAAGGAAAACCTGCCTTTTTGTGGATATATTCACCTGAAAAAGAATCGTCTCCTATTGGTTACATGAAAGAATTTAATAAATTGTTTGCTAATGAAGAGCTGATAAAACGGCTTAATAACGAGCTTATTCCGATACGACTGGAAATGGATTTCCTGAATATGGAGATGTCAAAGAGAATGGAAAAAGATTATGATTTCAAGTTGCAGTCGCCTCAATTAATTTTCTTACATCCGTCCGGGAAAGAGCTCAAACAGTATAGGTTTTCCATGCAGGCATATTCCAGCAAGGTAATAGAATTAGAT
>JACQRL010000149.1 GCA_016206485.1 Planctomycetota bacterium
GCCATGCTCAATAAGCATGGCCTTAGGAGAGGATGAATAGAGCATGAAATCTAATTTGATTTTTGATAAAGCCTATAAAGTCTGGCTTGCGGACATTAAAGCAAGGGTTCGTAATGCGCCGATTAGATTAAGTCATTCATTGCCAAAGAGTTTAAAATCAAGCCTTCCAACGATTGAGGAGATTGAGAAAGAATTCAGCAAAGATATAGGTAAAGCAAAAAAATAATTTGGCCTCAAAACTCCATCCGGTGGCTGGGGAAATCAGGGAGATGTGAATGGTTAAATGATTTTTAAATGATTTTTTCCCTTGATAACAAAAGAGCGCATGATATACTGATTATCAGCTTCGAGCCTCTCTGCCCTCGGGGTAGGTCTAAGCATCCATTAATTTCAACTTAACAACTGTGTGAGGAGGTAAAGATGAACAACGTACAACGTGGATTAATCTTTTTTGCAGCAAGCGTGGTTTTAGCATTCAGCAGTCAAAATGGTTTTGCCGAAAGCGGATTGACGGGGAAGGTTGCTTGGGCAAAAACTTACAATGGGCCGGACCAAAGGGATGATTCAGCTACCGCAGGCGCGGTTGTTGATAGTCGCAATAACGTTTATGTGGCTGGAAGAAGTCAGAATAGGTGGGACGGAAATCCTGGGGGAGAATGGGATTATGACATTGCTGTTGTCAAATATGATCCCGATGGGAAGGTGGTTTGGACAAGGCGTTATAGTGCTGGGCATACTTATGAGGCAGCTTATGCCATGGCGATCGATAAAAATGACAACATTTATGTCGCTGGAGTCACGAATGCGGAGAACTATGGAGGACAGGGAGGCGACTTTATTGTTATAAAATACAATTCCGCAGGGACCACACTTTGGCAAAAAACCTATGATGGTCCTACCCATACAGGAGATACCGCTTACAGTGTGGCTGTTGATAATGATGGAAGCGTTTATGTCACAGGACAAAGTGATGTCGGTGGAGATAATATTTATGCCGGTGACTATGCTACGGTCAAATTTAATTCCGTGGGCCAAATGCTCTGGGCAGCGAATTATAATCCAGCAGACAGGGTTGATACGGCTCATGTTGTTGATGTCGATGAAGCAGGTAATGTCTATGTCACCGGCGTAAGCTATAATGATTGTACCACGATCCGTTATAATCCGGTGGATGGTTCACAGGTTTGGGTGTCCCGATACGACGGTCCTGGCAATAAAAATGATTCGGCCTTCGACATGGCCATTGATCAACAAGGTTTCCCTTATGTCACTGGAAAAAGCTGGGGAACATCCTATGATTACCTCACCATTAAATATAATCCTGCTAATGGAGAGCCCGTCTGGGTAGCTCGCTACAATGGTCCAGCCAATGATTACGATATAGCTCATGGTATTACCATCGATAGCCAGGGTTACCCCTATGTCACCGGGGAAAGTAAGGCAACCACGGATGATTATCTTACCATTAAGTATAATCCTATTAATGGAGAAGAGCTTTGGGTGGTGCGTCATGATGGTCCTATAAGTAATATGGATTGGGCCAGTGATATTACAACGGATAAGAATGATAACGTTTATGTCACAGGGCACAGCACGGGTGCGAGTGCGGCAACTGTCAAATATAATCCTGTTAATGGTGAGCAGGTCTGGGTGGCACGTTATAATGGGGTTGTGGAGAACGCTTATAGCATTGTTACTGACAATTTAAATAATATTATTGTTGCGGGAGAAAGTGCGGGAAATGGGGCAAGCCATGATTTTGGCACTATTAAATATCTTGAAGTTCCGACCGTTACTGTCGAAGTAGAGCCGCTTACCCCCATTGTTGAACGTGGAGGCCAGGCCCAATACACTGTCAAGCTCACGAATAATAGTATTGAGGAAACAGAAGTGGTTGAATTTTGGTCTCGTATCAAAGATTCGGATGGAGAATGGCGTGATGCGATTGATCCGACCTCGGTTACTTTAGAGAGTAGAGAGATCAGGAAGAAGACCATCACCGAGCATGTTCCCCTTCGCTCGCCCGTAGGTGACTATGAATATCATGGCTTCGTTGGTCCGGAGTTTGATCAAATTTGGGATGAAGCTGTAGCGAATTTTACCGTCACGGACCCCAGGCTTAATTTTTAAACGATTAATTTAATACTCACAACTTGGAGGAGGTAAGCATGAACAATCCAAAAATGAAAACTCAACTTTTTAGACTAACAGTCACTTTAAGTATGTTGCTTTTTACTTTCTATGCTTATGCATACAATCCGTGGATCACAAAGCCAGACCATAAAGCGGCTAGAGATGTATTTATTCCAGTTTCAACAAGTAAGCCTGTCAAAATAGCGGATATAGACCCTAATTACCCTGGTTTAGAAATTTGTTTTTCTGGGAATTCTTATAACCATTCATTTCATGTTTACCATGAGGATGGCACTGTTGTCCCAGGTTTTCCTCAGCCATTGGGTGAGCCCGGGAAAGAATCCGGAGCAACTCCTGCTGTGGGAGATATTGACAATGATGGAGATTTAGAGATCGTTGTCGGTGCTCAAGTAAGTAACAAATTATACATTTTTAATCATGACGGCTCTCTTTTAAACGAACACTGGCCCATGGCTGTAGGTGAGATAGTAGCTTATACAACTCCCGTCCTCGCTAATCTAAATGAGGATCCATTTTTAGAGATTCTTATTGGCATTCAGAATAAACTATTAATATTTAATCAATTTGGAGAGCGGTTAGTAGAAATACCTATTGAACCAGGCGGCTGGAGCTTTACAAATCCCACTGTTGCCGATATTGACCAAGATGGTTTAATGGATATCATTCTGGCTTGGGATGGTAACTGGGATGGTTCTATTGATAGCAAAGTAGCTGTTTTTAATGCGGATGGGACTTTAAAGAATGGTTGGCCCGTTATTGTTGATGGACTCATAATGAAAAATCTAGCGGTTGGGGATATCAGTAAAGAAACAGCTGGCCCAGAAATATGCGCTATTGAAGAAATGGGCAATGTCGTTAACGTTTATATTTTTAGCAGTGATGCGAAGCAATTAAACGGCTGGCCAGTAAGCTTCAATCAATACATTGGTTCAGCGCCCTCTTTAGCCAACATTGTTCAAGAAGATGAAGATCTTGAGATTATGTTAACTGTAGTGGATTCAGCGGGTGATTCCCGTTTACATATTCTTAATGTGCATGGGCAAGAAATCAATTCCCATTGGCCAGTAGACCTACATGACTTTGCTTCTTCTCCACCGATTAGCGGTTATTTTGATGAGGACAATCAGCTAGATGTCGCTATTGGTACGGAAGGTGGTGAGGGCGTTGCCGGTATCTTTTATATACTCGATCGAGAGGGAAACAATATTATCGAACCCGTTAAGACATCATCGCGAAGAGGCTGGGGATTTACCTATCCTGCTACAGCGGATATCGATGGGGATAAAAAACCAGAGATTATTATCGGATCATTTTTCGATGGTATTTATCGATTCGATTTAGAGAGTACTAACGCTCATTCAGACTGGTCTCAGTATCAACATGATGCCCAGAATACAGGAAACTATGAAAATAGGCCCAAGCTTATCAAGAATGTTGAATTATTAGAAAAATAAGTACGTGCTTTGGTTACACATTTTTGAAAGAGGCAGCCGGTTGTAAAAGCCGGCTGCCTCTTTTAATTTGGTATCAATTCCCCCACAAAGATATAACTTTTCGCTTGCTTTTCTAAAGGAGTTGGATAATATAATGATATTTCCTTTTTGAGGGAAGAGGCGTTGATCTTAGCCTGGGATAAAGATTATTGAACGTCGGTAAAGGAGAGCATTAAGATGAGTAATATTACAGAGTTATTAGGCAGTGAAGCGAAGAGTTTACTGGACCACAAATGTAAAACCATTCCTAAAGAAGATTTGACATTGCCCGGTCCGGATTTTATTGACCGCAGTTTTATTAATTCAGACCGCAATAATAATGTCCTCAAGCATTTAAGCTGGTTGTATCATCACGGCCGTTTAGCCGGCACGGGATATTTATCCATTCTGCCCGTGGATCAGGGCATTGAGCATTCCGCGGGAGCGTCGTTCGCGCCCAATCCGGCTTATTTCGATCCGGAAAATATTGTCAAATTAGCCATGGAAGGCGGATGTAACGCGGTGGCCTCTACGTTAGGCGTTTTGGGCCTGTGTTCCCGCAAATACGCCCATAAAATTCCTTTCATTCTGAAATTTAATCACAACGAACTTATA
>JACQRL010000150.1 GCA_016206485.1 Planctomycetota bacterium
GTGTAGCGGTCTCTTGATAATGTTTTCACTTTCCAGCTGTAGTGGACAAAAACAGCCTGTGAACGAGCCTAAAATAAGATTAAAACTTTCTATCTTCTCAGAATCGCATTTTATTCCTATGGAAAGAGAGATAATTAGTAATTTTGAAAAAGCAAACCCAGATATAAAGATTGATTTAAGTGTATCGAGTTACATGCAGCATCATGAAAAAATCCAGATTCAATTAGCTGGGGGTTCAGGTCCTGATATTTGGCTAACAGATGGTGTTTATATAATGGAATGGGCTGAACGGGGCGTATTAGAAGATCTTACAGAATTATATAAAACCTCGATGGATGAAAAGGAGTATTTTGGAATTCAGGCATTAAGAGATATAAATGAAAGATTATGGGGGATTCCAAAAGAGATTGAAACATTTGGATTGTTTTATAATAAGAGCATATTTGATGGGTGTGGGATAAAATATCCTGATGATACCTGGACATGGGATAGTCTAAAGGAAGCCGCGAAGGTATTTAGAAAAGATATGAACCGCGATAGTAAGAAAAGCATATTTGGCATCAATAGTGGAGGGGGGATATTTATTGCAAATGCTATTTATCAGAATGGTGGAACACTGTTAGATAAAAAAAGACGAAATTCACTTTTAAATACAGAAATAGCTGTAGAAGCAATAGAGTATGTATTCTGGTTCAATAAGGAAAAGTGCATGCCTACTGTTGAATCTAAAGATTCGGTTGGCGGTGACTTTGAATTATTCAGAGCCGAAAGATTAGTCATGCTTAGTGGACAGTACTGTTATGCCAATACCTTAAAACATACAAAGCCGGAATTAAATTATTCTGTTGCGTTTCCGCCTAAAAAAGCCAAAAGAACGTGTTACTACGTCCCAAATGCTTGGGTAATAACCCGTGGTAGACCTAAGGAAATTTTAGATGCCTCATGGAAATTTATCCAATTTTACTCAAATTCTGAATCACAGATACTATTAGGAGAAAAGGGAGAAGGGCTTCCTTTTAACAGGAAAGCGGTTGAACATCTTATGAATACAGATTATGCGAAACAACACAACTTAAGGGTATTTGCGGATATGGTAGATCAGTCAGTTGATTTTGATGTTAATGGCTGCTGGAGACAATGGTTCGCTGCCTATGGGGAGGCAATTAGGAGTGCATATGCTGGTGTGATACCAACTGAAAAAGTGTCAGAGGAGGCGCATAAAGCAATTCAGAAAGTTCTTGATGCTTACTATAAAAATAGATAAGAAACACCGGGTTTAGATTAAGGATATTCCTAAATGGGATCTAGTAGAGGAGGCAGTATGTATAAACAAAAAATTTGCATGATACCACAATTTCATTACGACGTTGTCTATTGTGATACATTTGAGGGTTATCTAATCCGTTCTTTTGCCAACCTGATAGAGATGTTGAATCTTATGGACAAATATCCTGATTATAAGTTTCTTATTGAGCAGGTTATACTCATTAAAGAGTTCTGGGATAGATTCCCTGAACATAGGACAAGGTTGCGTCAATTGGCTAAAGATAGGCGTATTGAATTATCTCCAGGTATGTATTTAGTCCCTGACATGAATCTGATTAGCGGAGAATCCCTTATTCGGCAGATTGAGATCGGTAAGAAATGGATTAAAGATAAATTGGGGTTAGAACCCAGGACATGCTGGATTGCAGATTGCTGGGGACATCATGGACAGTTACCGCAAATTCTCAAAAAATGCGGATATGAATATTATGTCTTTTCTCGCGCAATGCGGATGGACATAACTGACAGAAGTGAATTCTATTGGCAGGGACTTGATGGCACCAGAATATTGACTCACTGGATACCGATAGGGTATGACGGGTTCACCTTTCATGGCTTTACCTATAAGCCAAGAGCAGAAGAGATACTTGAGTATAAGACTGATGGTTTATCCTGTCAGGAATTTGACCTTAAGAGGTTATCAAATCAATTAGAAATATTGTCAAAGCATGCAACAGGAAAAACAATATTAATCCCTGATGGCACGGATTTTGGCAGACCACAATTAGATGGACCTAATGTATTAAATGAGTGGAACCGGCGCTATCCTGATAGACCAATTAAATTCTCATTGGCAAGCGATACATTACATGCCTTTGAAAACCAAAAAGATAATATACCTATAGTAACAGCTGACTTCAATCCTGCGTTCCAGGGGACATATGCGAGCCGCATAGACATTAAGCAGAATAATAGATTCTTAGAGAATCATATTGAAACAGCAGAGAAACTCTTATCCTGTCTTCAGATAGAGAGAATAGACAATCTTTATTTTGAATATGAACTAAACAATGTTGTTACTCTGATGCTCTATAACCAGTTTCATGATATCATCTGTGGGAGTATCATAGATGAGGCATATCAGGATACCGTGAATAAATATCAGGAGGCAATAGGGTCGATTCAGAAGATAATCATATCCAGGTTGGATAAATTATTTAGTTCAGATGAGAAATCAAGCGATAAAGTGGGCTTAATGGCTTTTAACCCATTGTGTAGAGAAAGAGAGGATATTATTCACGGTAGGATAAGTTTTAGCAAGGATGAGGTAGAAGATATTAAGATAACAAATCAAAAAGGAGAAGTTATTCCTGTCCAGATAATAGATAAGAAGACTGTCCTTCGTAACGATATTCCACACAATACAGAGTTTTCAATTATCTTTGGTTCATCATTACCTGCATTAGGTTATAAGGGATATAATATAGAGTTAGTTACGAAAAGGCAATCTTATCCCAATTCATTTTTTATTAAGAATAACATTTTAGAAAACAAGTTTTACAAGTTGCAATTATCAAATAGCGGGGTTATCAAGAACCTTATTCATAAAGGAAGCGGATTAGAATTTGTTGACCAGAACCGTCCATATTTCAATGACCTTGTTTTCCAGACAGACCAGGGGGATTTTTGGGAGTATTACGAAGCCCCGGTTAATGGTGGATTAAGGACAACGCGTATTTATTCCGACCCATATCCTCTAAACAATAATGTCCGTGGTAGAGAGGCAGTTTTTGCCCATCAGAGACCGCACGAAATAGAAGTTGTTGAAAAAGGTCCTGTTCGATTAACTGTGAGGGTTAAAGGCAAAATTAGTTTTTGGGCTAATACATGGGGTTACATCCAATACATTTATCTTTACAATAACATCCAGAGAATAGATTTTAGGACAGAATTGATTCCTACCGGTAGGCATTACAGGGTTAGGGTTTGTTTTCCTACTAACATCGAAGATGGAAAAATACGGTATGAAATACCATTTGGCATACAGGAACGACCAGAGGGTGAATATCCTGCATTAAACTGGATAGATTATAGCGATAATAGTAAAGGCATTTGCCTTATAAATAAGGGGCTACCCGGTAATAATGTGACTGATAGGGTAATGATGCTTTCACTATTCCGGGCAATAGACATGGGTCCTCGCAAACATAAGAGTGAAACAGGTTATGCAGAGGGTAAAAAGCAAGTCTTTGAGTATAGTCTGGTTCCATTTTCAGTAGATGATGATAATTATCATCCGGCTCTTTATGGAAAGGAAGTTAATCTGCCTGTAATTACCAGGGTCGGGAACATAGGAAAAAAGTTAATTGAGAAAAGTTTCTTTAAATTATACCCGGACAATGTTATCATATCGAAAATAGAAAGATTGAAAGAAGGGGTATTAATACGGATTTATGAGTCGGAAGGTAAGGAAACAGAATATAATCTTCAACTCCCGATACAGTTATCCCATATTTATCAAACTAACTGCCTGAAAGAGAATTATGTACCAATAGAAAATGACGGAGATAATATCAAGGGGTTTATCAATCCATTTGAACTCAAGACGTTCTGGCTTGAGTTAGGGAAAGGTTTGAAAATGAAGGGGACATCCGGAACAAGGAGGGATTGAATGACTGAGAGAATCAGGGTAGGAATTGCAGGGTTGGGAAGGAGTGGATGGGACATCCATGCAAAGTCTTTGAAAATCCTAACTGGCGAGTATCAAATATCAGCAGTCTGTGACCCTGATGAAAGGCGGCTCAGTGAAGCAAAAGATAATCTTAATTGCCGCACCTACACCACGCTTAATGGACTTCTTGGGAATCCGGATGTAGAATTAATTGTTATAGCAACCCCGAGTAACCTTCATGCGGAAAATACTATAAGAACATTAAAGACTGGTAAAGCAGTTGTCTGTGAAAAACCTATGGCAACAACCTTAGCCGATGCTGATTTAATGATAGAAGAATACCGTAAAACAGGTTCTCTTCTTACTATCTTCCAGAATTACCGCTATATGCCGGGTTTTTTAAAAGTCAAAGAAATAATTGATTCTGGAAAATTAGGGCGAATCATTTTAGTGAGAATGGCATGGCACAGCTTTGGCAGAAGGTGGGACTGGCAGACCCTTAAAAAATTTGGAGGTGGAACATTAAATAATACCTGCCCACATGTCATTGACCAGGCACTGCAGATTTTAGGTCCTGTTGAACCAGAAATATTCTGCCAGATGGAAAAGGCGATTACATTAGGTGATGTTGAAGACCATTTAAAGATAATACTTAAGGTGCCAAGAAGTCCTTTAATTGACATAGAGGTTACCAGTGCTTGTGCCTATCCGCAGGAATCCTGGCTTGTGATGGGAACGCAGGGCAGCCTTACCGGGACTTACTCTAAATTGCGATGGAAATATTTCCGCCCGGAAGAACTGCCTGAAAGAAAAGTAGATACAACACCAACTTTAGATAGAAGTTACAATAGGGAAGAAATACATTGGTATGAAGAAGAATGGTCTCTACCCGAAGATAAAAAGCCTGAGCCTGTTATGTTTTATCTTGACCTTTACAATACAATACGAAAAAATGCGGCTTTGGCAATTACCCCTGAGAGCGCACGGCGCGTGATGTGGGTTAGTGAGAGATGTCGTCAACTTTGCCCGGTTTGAACTGGCTTTTTTATTCAGAAGAAAATTCGGAAAGATAGCAGACTTTTTATGCAGCTATGAGTCATTAGTTTATTTTTTAAAGTGGCGAACTTGTGAGGCAGAATCTGGCGTAGGAGTGATTAAAAAGAATTCATGGAGGAGGATATGAATATAAAACAAGTTGCGGTGCAGTTGTATACGGTGCGGGATTATATTAAAACACCCAAAGATATTGTAGAATCACTTAAAAAAATTAAATCAATAGGCTATGATGCTGTCCAGATAAGTGGAATGGGACCCATTTCAGAGGATGAATTAATGAGAATCCTCGATGGTGAGGGGCTTATATGCTGTGCCACTCATGAGAATGGAATGAAGATACTAAAAGAACCAGAGGCGATTGTTGAAAGATTGAGGAAACTCAGGTGTCATTATACGGCTTATCCCTTTCCATCAGGCGTAAAATTAGAGACACTTGCTGATGTAGAGGCTCTCGCTGCGAGCCTGAATGATGCTGGAAGGATATTACATAAATTCGGGATGGTACTTACCTACCACAATCACAATATAGAATTCCGGAGTTTTGACAGTCGGCTGATGCTTGAAGTTTTATACGAAAAGACTGATCCTCGTTACTTGCAGGGTGAGATTGACGTATATTGGGTTCAATATGGAGGCGGAAATCCTGCGGATTGGTGCAGACGCCTCAAAGGACGTCTCCCGCTGCTTCATTTAAAAGACTATATGACTACGATTAATAATCAGCCGACATTTGCAGAAGTTGGGTATGGTAATCTTAATTGGAAAGATATTTTATCGGCGGCAGAGGATGCCGGTTGCCAATGGTTCATTGTTGAACAGGATATCTGTTCTGTAAATCCTTTTGAATCATTAAAAATGAGTTTTGAATATATAAAGGCGAATTTATGCATATGAGTCCTGCCGCTATTGATGACCTGGTATATGTCAAAAAAATATTGCTGAATTAAATCCCATGAAAGGATGGACCTAGTAAGACATGAATTACAGAACAAGTTCAGGAGAATTTTAGTATGATATATAGAAAGAAAATTCGTTTAGGTATTATTCGTTGTGACA
>JACQRL010000158.1 GCA_016206485.1 Planctomycetota bacterium
AAAATCATTTCTGCAGAGGAAGTTATCCAGTTATCTCCTACAGAAAGATTGAAAATATTTCTATCCAGATCTGATGAAGAATATCTGCAAATAAGTCCGGATTATATAATTGAACTTGCAGCTGTTCTTAATAGGTCAGGTGTTAACGAATGGCTTAAACTTGTACGGAGATACGAAGGATTTGTTTCAAAGAAGGATAATAGTTCATCTGATCACGCATTGAAAATACTGGTATATATTTATAACGCTTTATTTGAATTACTAAAAGAACATATAAAAATTGATATTGTTGTTACAGATGATATCAGTGAAACTTCAATCCGTGACAAGCTGTTGTCCAAATGGTTTAAAACCAGATTCCCAGAAAGTGATGCAGAAAGAAATAATGAGTACATTTCAAAGATTGCCAAACTAAAGCAGACATCATTTTATACTGATAATGCTTCTTTTGTTCTGAATGATAACTTTGAAGCCGGTTTAGAGAAACTTAACGCGTTTCACCTGGCGGCATTCATTTCAAAAATTCCTGATCAAAAGGGCATAGTCGATAAATTACTGTCAAAACACAACGCGGAAAATGAGAAAACTATACTTATCTTACGTCAGCTGGCCATTCCGAAACAAGAACTTATTAATATAATTTTGGAACATCAGGATGAGCGTTTTGCCATCGATATTGTTAAGGATTTGGATCTTAGTGATGATGATCTGTCATATCTTTTCAATACGCTGATCAGCAATAATAAACTGAATTTTCTTCAACAGTTTTCGAGCGAACTGCTGAAGGAACGGTCAGTCGTTATATCTAGGGTTTTAAAAAACCTTTTAAGTTTAACAAAAGAAGCTAATATGCAGCGTTCAATTATAAAAATTGCATCTAATTTAAAGATCCAGAATTTTCAGGATGTAGTATTTTCTATACTTAACAGTACTAATGACGAAAAGCTTATGCTCTCTTCACTCGCGTATCTTAATAATAATCCTCATGACGGGTCTTTTGATAAACTAAAGGAAATGATTCAGAAGCGTACGGGATTCTTTAAGATGAGATATTACTACTCCAGCGATATAAGATCAAGAGCTCTTCTTTGCATATCTAAGTTAGCGCAGGAAGAGGTCAAAGATATAATTATCAGTTCACTTAAAGACAAGAGTTCCGAAGTACAAGCTGCAGCAACTGTAGCCTACAATGAACTGGTAAAATAGCGTCCTCTATACCTTTGGTGCTGGCGGTGGAAGCTTTGTAGCTCTGACTGTTGATTGAAAATTTATTTTTTTATGTGCACCATCGCAAAACGGTTTGTTAGATGAAGATCCACATCTGCACAAGGAAATAGCGGTTCTGCCACTGAGGTCATATTGATTTCCCTGCATATCTTTAATGACAAAATTTCCTGTTATTTTTAACGAACCGTTGTCATTACAAGTGACTTCTGTTTCTCCCATATCAGCCTCCATAAATAAAAAACAGTTATAATATTATCCGGGCAATATATACTGTCAAAGTTTTCCCCGGAGATAGAAATCTTTTGCTAAAATTTTGTTTTATTATACCCTATCTTCCTATGGCGCGTGAATGTCAAATCTGTGGGAAAAGAAGCCATATCGGCTGGAATGTCGCAAGAAGAGGTTTACCTAAAAAAAAGGGCGGAATAGGTTTAAAAACGACAGGGCACACAAAGAGAACTTATCTTCCGAATCTGCAAATAATTCGTGCTTACCTCAATGGTAAAGTAGCGAGAGTCAAAATATGTACCGGATGTCTTAAAGCTAATAAAGTTCTCAAAAGTTCTTAACGATAGTTATCTTATAGTAAAATTGATCACATTACTTGAATACCAGCTAGTGTCTAGAAAAACTAACTGAATAAATGCAGTGAATCCCTCAGTATTTTGAGGGATAGGAATATTAAACAGTTGATTTGGGCTAGTGATAGGTGAAGAAAGAGGTATTATAAGAAATGGAAAGGAAGTTGGGTCTGTCAATGCAATGTAAATTGTCATACCTTGAATTTGAAATCCTGTTGATGACATATTTGTTCCAAGCAAAAGAAAACCAGTTGATCCAATAGGGGCATTAGAGATTTTGATTTCAAAATATCGCTCACCTGCCAGAGGGGCATCATTCGATAGTGTGATTTGAGTTCCTGCGGGGCTAGAGACTCCATAATTAGAAGAGTATGTTGATCCGAAAATTATGCTATCAGACCAGTCTGCTTGTTTTTCGGCAACCCAGCCATTAATAAACGTTTGTGGCGGAGCATGGCCAATACCGTCAATTTGTATATACGCGACATTTACTCCTAAGTTATAGGCATTGTTGCAGTAAACATCAGATTGTGCTGCTGGAACTACGTCATCGGCGGTACCGTGAATGAATAAGAATGGATTTGTTGAGCTTGTCAGTACTGGAGCTAGTGATAATGCCATCGTGTTTGCTTGGTTAGTTGTTGGTTGTGTTGTGAAAAATAGAGGCCAGTACGTCTCAACAAAATTGCCTCCGGCTGGCAGACCTGGGACAGCTCCCCAGTTCGCGAAATTAGTCGGCGGAGCAAATGCTACCGCGGCTGGGACTGGATTTGTTGCATGTAACATCATTGCAAGATGACCGCCGGAACTTCGCCCTCTCAGGCAATACTTATTTGGAATCAGTCCTAATGTCGGAACAAGAATATTATTGTAGTATTGAAGTGCACCTTGTAACTGAGTTATTATCTGCTGAACAAGTAAACCGGGGCCTCCCGGTACCTGCGGGGCGCTATCATGTATTATTTGTACAACTCTGTAGCCGCGTGAAAAAAAACCAGAATATTCACCGGAATTAATTACATTTATACTTGCGGGCAAACTTGACTGCCAAAATCCACTTATTATGTCGAGTATTACTGCATCATTTAGCGTTCCGGATGGAGTCAGAACATTCATAACTGAATTTGCTGTTGAACCGTAATTATATTGAGATACTGTAAAAGCAGGGCTACCGGCTACAGCAGTGGGAGTAGAATCAAAAGGGTTCAATATAAAGAACAGAAGAGCAATAAGGTTAATTAATCTCATAAGTTTTAAATCAAGTTGTTTATGTTTTTGTATAGAAATGGCTGTTTTTGTATAGTCAGGATCATGGTGAAGGTCATAATAGCCATCCACTTATTTGTTTTTTGCGGCTTGTCTTTTTCTGATCAAGAAGATGAAGTCGTTAGCGCTATGGAAACAATTGACAAGAGAGATCTTGAGCAGATTGTCAGAAAACTGGCTTCAAATGAGATGGCAGGACGCGATAACGATACTTTTGAATGTGAGGAAGCGGCGAAATTTGTAGCAGAATCGTTCAAAAAGATTGGCCTGGAACCTGCTTTTACCGGATCATATTTCCAGAGATTTAGCGGAAGAGGTTTTAAAGGTGATGCAATTATCGGGTCAAATGTAGGTGGATTAATTAATGGGAATGATGAGAAGCTGAAAAGTGAATATATTGTTATTGCGGCGCATCACGACCACCTCGGTAAATATTATGGAAAGGTTATGAATGGAGCAGATGACAACGCCTCAGGTGTTTCAGGAATAATAGAATTAGCTGAGGCGTTTTATTCCATAAAAAGTCTTTTGAAGAGATCTCTTCTCTTTGTTTCATTTGATGCAGAAGAAGATGGAATGGTCGGATCGCATGAATTTATAAAGTCTGGCGCATATAAAACAAAAAATATATCTACTATGATATGTTTTGACTTGATCGGCGGGAGCATGTTTAAATGTGTTAAGGATTACGTTTTTGCCCTCGGTGCGGAACATTCTGACGTGCTAGAATCCTTGATAGATAAATCTGCAAGTATACAGGGTCTTAACGTTACTAAAATTGGAATCTATTCTATTGGCTCACGAAGTGATTATTCTCCATTTAAGGACAGAAAAGTCCCCTTTGTTTTTATTTCTACATCTACCCCATGGTACTACCATACAGAGCATGATGATCCCGAAAGACTTGATTATGTTAAAATGGAGAAAATAGCGAGATTCGCATTTAAATTGATTTTTGCTGCACAGTCCCTAGAGCAGAAACCTTTGTATATTAATAATCCTAAGGTTTCAGTTAGAGATTCAGCACAGCTGTTAAAACTTTGCGAAAAACTTCTTGAAAATAAGGAGGAATTTGAATGGACAGATGAGGACACTGTGTTTATCAAGAAGCAGATCGAAAAATTTTCCAATGATGAGAACCAGAATGATTTCAAAATGAAACAGATTGTTCAGGAGACACTTATACATATGGTTCTTCTCGCCCTAAGAGTCAAAGATAAAAAGTAATGGGGCAGGTATTGGGCGAACCATCTCCTTCAGACCCTTCATTCGAAATATATTGTCCATATAAATCTTTCCCTAATTATAGATATGTCCCCGGTCTAAACCCTCACCCTAAAAGAGATCAAAACGGACATAGTTATGGAATTACTGAGGTTAAACCCACATATTATCCACCTGACCAATGGCGCAAAAACATTACATATCTGTTTGGAATAGATTTGTTCAATTATGCATATTGGTGGGAATGTCATGAGGTTATTGAAGGATTGTGGCATCTTGTAGAACCTGGATCTGTTGAGGGGCAGTTTCTACAGGCAATCATACAACTTGCTGCTGCAAATTTGAATAAACACAGAGGTCTGGTAAGTGGTGCGAATATGCTGGCCAGAGAATCTTGTCAAAGATTGGAATTTGTTTCGAACTCTACACAGCATCTAAAAAGTATATTTATGGGAGTTGATGTTTCTGAACTTCTTGTTCAGGCAAAAAGATATCATAACCTCGAAAATATTGTGTCCATTTCATATAAGCCGCCTTTAATCAGACTTGCTGGTTTATAAAAAAAGCATTCTTGCTTTTTCCGCCTTACTAGTTACTATACAATGATTACTATTTGTAATGGGAGGAATGTATGAGATATGACCCTATGATGACAAAGCCATTTAGAGATGAGGTTACCAAGTTAGGAGTTAGGGAGTTAACCACACCCGAAGAAGTTGACTCTATAGCTAAGACAAAGGGCACCGCATTGATATTTGTTAATTCTGTATGCGGATGCGCGGGTGGTGCTGCAAGGCCAGGGCTGGCTTTTGCATTGAAGCATGGAGTTAAGCCGGATGTGGTATCAACGGTTTTTGCAGGTCAGGATATTGAGGCAACAGAGCGAGCGAGAAGTTATTTTACAGGTTATGCTCCTTCATCTCCAAGCTTTGGTCTGTTAAAAGATGGGAAACTTGTTTCAATGATCGAGAGGAGACAGATTGAAGGGCAACCACCACAGGCTGTTGCTGAAATGCTCAAATCGGCTTTTGACAAGCATTGCTCATCAAAAACAACAGTAAAAACGCAGTAGAAAAATTTAGCACACCGTTACGACTCTCAATGAGTACAGATAATTCATCTGAACAGGAAGCTATCGATGTGATGTTTGAGAATATTATTGAGAAAATTCAGACTCATCCAAGATATGGTCCGGCCATTGCAGAAAACGCGCAGAATAAAGCCCCGTTTGTTTTAAATTATCATTCACATGGTCCGGGACAACCGTATTGCGTTTCGATTGCAACGTATGAGAGAAAAGGACTCCCGATTGTTGGACAAAAACAGGTTCTTAAAGAACTTGCTCATATTAAGGGTGTTGGCGCTAACGAATCGCAGTGTCATTTTTTAATGAGCAAACTTGGCAGTAAATTACAGGGGTTCTGCAAGCTAGATAAATTACCTGAGATATATTTGAATGGAGTCCCGTTAAATCTATAGTATCAAATTTTTAGTGAGATAATGATCAATGCACAGTGAAATATTGAATATTGTGCAATTAACAATGGAATGGAGGCGGAGGGAATTGCACCCTCGTCCTGGAATGGCTCATGATAAAAGCTCTACACGCTTATCTTGTCTTTTGCGTTCGGCTTGCAATCTCCGACAGGCAGGATCCTGCATACCTACTCCTTCCTAAGTCTTCACAAATACCCGGAAAGGTGGCAGATGCTTGCATAACCCAGTACCTTTACGCCCGTAAGCCATCCTGGGTGAACAACTTAAAGGCGATGCTTTAACTTAAAGCATAAGCAGGTATATTTTCTGCTTGTATTTTTTGTAAGGTTTTTTAATGGGTTCCCCTACGAAACCCAGCATGCGCTCCCACCACTGCCATCCAGTCGAAATCTGTTCGCCCCCTATTTAAAGTCAAATTTAAAAGTTAAGGTTTTAAAATTGAATATAATCAGGCTAAACCCCATTTAAAAAAGATCAGATGACCGATAATC
>JACQRL010000030.1 GCA_016206485.1 Planctomycetota bacterium
GAGCATTTCAAGGAAACACATCAAGCTCAAAACCTTTCTTGGCATCAAGACCATCTTTGCCTACGTACGATTCAAGACTAAACTCCACCTTACTTCCACCACTTGACGGAAGGTCACTTAAGTACAATTTTTCACCAGGTTGCCCTTGAAATCCAGCCGAATATACATATTATATTGCCTGTAGTTTATGGAGGATAAAATGGCTAATAAAAATGCTAAGTTGGAAGTTATTAAAAAGTTCGCAAGACACGAAACTGATACAGGTTCAACAGAAGTACAGGTAGCTTCGTTAACACAAAGAATTAACCAGCTTAGCGAGCATTTAAAAGTGTACAAGAAGGATTTTAACTCAAGAAGAGGATTGTTAATGATGGTCGGACAAAGAAATAAACTTTTAAAATATCTTCAAGAAGAAGATCAGAGCAAATATAAGACCGTAATTAAAGAATTAGGTCTGAGAAAGTAATTTTCTAACTGTAGTCCCCCAAACCTACATTAAAGATTACAATAAAAGGAGGATTTTATTATGCACGTAAATTCAGTTGAATTTAACTATGGCGGCAAACCATGGAAAATTGAAACAGGCGAGCTCGCCAAACAAGCAAACAGCAGTGTCGTTGTAACAACAGGCGATAATATCGTTCTGGTCAACTTAGTCTGCCAAGAAAAAGAAATAACAGATGAAACAGCTGATGCTGATTTTCTTCCATTCACTGTTGAGTACAGAGAAAAACCGTATGCCGCAGGAAAGTTTCCGGGCGGTTTTTTCAAGAGAGAGGGAAAGATGTCTACTGATGAGACACTGGTCTGTAGACTTATCGACAGACCGCTCAGACCTCTCTTCCCGGAAGGTTTCATCCATGAAATACAGATATACGCCACAGTTCTATCAGTAGATGATGAAACACCTCCAGACATAATAGCAATGATTGGAGCAAGCGCTGTGGTTGCCTTAAGTGATATCCAATATGAAGGCCCAATGGTTGCGGCTAGAATCGGAATGGTCGATGGAAAGTATGTCATCAATCCAACCAGAGACCAGCTCGAAAAAAGCTCCCTCGACTTGGTAGTCGCAATTAACCCAAACGGCATTATCATGGTTGAATCAGGTTCGAAAGAACTAAACGAAGAAACATATATCAACGCACTGGAGTTCGCAAAAGAGCAGTCGCAAATAGTTATTTCAAGTATACAGGAACTTCAGAAAAAAGCAGGCGTTGTAAAAAAGGAGTATCCGCTGATTAAAGCCAATACTTCTCATGTACAGATGCTTTCAGGAAAATATGAAAAGTCTCTTTCTGAAGCATTTTACATCCTAAAAAAGAAGGAAAGAAACCAGGCGCTTGATACCCTTCAAGACAAAATATTAAAAGAAGTTTGCCTGGATCAGAACGGAGACCAGAAACCTGACGCGCCAACTGTAAGAGATATCAAGCTTGCATATGCGGAATTTGAAAGGGACTTTTGCAGAAAGGAGGCATTGAACGGAAAAAGACAGGATGGCAGGTCACTTGATGACATAAGACCAATAAGCATTAAAACAGGAATTTTGCCGAGAGTGCATGGATCAGCAATTTTTACGCGAGGTGAAACTCAGGCGCTTGTAATTACGACGCTTGGCACAAAAGATGACGAGCAATTTATTGACTCTCTTGTTCAATACTATAAAACGTTTATGCTCCATTATAACTTTCCTGCATTTTCAACAGGAGAAGTCAAACCGATAAGGGGACCCGGCAGGAGAGAGATTGGGCATGGAGCGCTTGCTGAACGTGCTATTAAAAACATCCTTCCTGACTATGATTCATTCCCTTATACAATCAGAATCGTTTCTGAAATACTTGAATCCAATGGATCTACATCAATGGCAACAGTGTGCGGCGGATCACTCTCTCTGATGGATGCAGGTGTTCCACTAAAAAAGTCTTGCGCAGGAATTGCGATGGGGCTGATAAAAACATCCAAAGGATTTGCAGTTCTTACCGATATACTAGGTTCTGAAGATGCTCTTGGAGACATGGACTTCAAAGTTGCGGGAACCAGAGATGGAATAACTGCTCTTCAAATGGATCTAAAAACAGCAGGAATTGAAAGACATGTTCTTGTTGAAGCGCTATCAAAGGCAAAGAAAGCGAGGCTGTTCATACTTGATAAAATGGACTCCGCATTGCCAAAATCTAAGGAAAAACTTTCCGTATACGCTCCAAAACTTGCAACAGTAAAAATCAAATCAGATCAGATTGGAAGACTGATCGGACCGGGAGGAAAAGTCATAAGAGAGATCACCGCAAGAACAGGAGCCGAAGTTAACATAGATGAGCAGGCAGGAAAAGTCGTTATATCATCAAGGGATGAAAATGCCATATTGAATGCGAAAACATGCGTTGAAACTATACTTAACGGACTCAAAGTCGGAAGCATCTATAATGTAGTAGTAATAGATGTAAAAGATTTCGGGTGTCTTGTATCAGTAATTCCCTCAGGAGATGAAGGCGCGGTTCATATCTCTGAAATTACAAACGGTTACATAAAGGATTTAAGAAAGGTTGTCAGTTCGGGAGCCGAGTTTAAAGCAAAGTTATTTATGATTGATGACATGGGAAGGGCAAGATTCAGCATTAAGAAGGCGGACGCAGAGCTTGGGATACAACAGTTTAAGCTCCTAGAAGAACAAAACACAGATACTAATACAAAAGAGCAAAAACAAGTGTAAATCCATTCGATAAACGTATTACGAGTTGCGTGTTAGTGAATTTTGCCACCTTTTTAATCGTGACCCGTCACTCGTTTATTATGAGAAACTCCTAGTTTTTTTGGTATTATTTGCTACTAGTATCAATAATACTGATCTGTTTTAGTTCAATTATATTTCTGATTACTTCTGTACAAACGAATTGCCACAGAGTTTTCTGAACATACAGGACTGTATTACCGGCTTCATTAAAAGCGTAATCACCGGAATGATGAGCATTGTAAAATCCGATTACTCTATCACGCAGATCTTCGTTATGCGTATCAAACGTCTTTTCAAACTGCGCTATTACAAATGGAGCAACTTCTTTCTTTAAATTACCCGTTGCCCACGTTGGTGAACTTATCAACCTATCAATATCTTCCACACTTGTGCTGACGATAGAATCTGTCTTAACAAAGTTAACTAATACAGTGATCCTTGGAGGATAATAGGCATCGTAATCGGTTATTCTTATTTCAAGAACTGAATCGACTCCAAGGGTTTTTCCAAGCCATTTGAGGTTCTTTTCGGTTGATATATCTGGTACGCCTGCGAGCGCCGCTCTCACGGCATTTGGACGAACTACATCAAATCCCTTAAACTTAACGATCTCGCTTGCGAGAATATTTTCAAACTCGTCATAACGTATAGGTGTTTTTGTATCGTTTACAAGTGGCAATACCGCAACTCTTTTTATATTTGTAAATGGGTTTGACGGATACATTTTATATCTGGCTGTATATGAACTGCATGAGACAAAAAGAACGCTAAAAATGATGCTTATATATCTCATGGTATGATCGGAGGCTTCACGCTCAAAACATTTACAAATGAACCGTCAAATGATGCAAAGAAAATCCTGTCGTTTATTACCTTGCTGATACCGTTTTCAGTTTCTATTCTTCCACCCCATGCTGGTGCCCATTCAGGCATTTGTGTTTCGGTCAAATGCATTTCATTCGTTCCATCTCTTTTAATAATGTACAGATCTGCCGTAGCTCCATCAGGAAGATCCACATAGAATTTGCTTACAACTGCCTGTGAACTCTTCGCGTACACGACCCAGTTTCCATCCGGCGACCAGTTTGGATTGAATGCTATGTTTTTGTCTTCGGGATCGCTCACAATCTGCTGCATATTTGTTCCATCCGGCTTTACAATCCATATACCCCAGGTTTTTCTGTAAGTAGTCGGCTGCGCCTGATAAACAATCCAGTTGTCACTTTTATTTGGGCTCCATTTTGGGAACATTCCCGGCCCAAGATAACTTACTATTCTCGTAGAGACATCTACAACCGCAAGCTGCCAGACATTAAACTGATTTTTGAAACAATAAACAAGCTGTTTCCCATCCGGTGACCAACTCGGAGAAATCTCTTCCGATTCGCTAAAAGTAAGCTGCATTTGCGTCACAGGATTATCAACATGGACAACAAATATATCAAAGTTTCCGTTTTTATTGCTGCAGAATGCGATGCTTCTTGAATCAGGCGAAATCGATGGAAATAAATGATCGGCCTGACCAGAAGTAATCTGCACAAAATTACTTATGGCTGCGTTCACTTTTCTCATGTATATCTGATAATTCTGCGTGTTCATATTAGAGCTGAAGGTTAATATCGATCCGTCAAGACTCACTGCGGGATGACTCGCGCTTGCAAGATAGTTAATGTTTGAATGATTTTTCATGTCTGTCCAAACTTGTATGCTCTGTTCAGGAGAAATTGTAATATCTCCAGGTTGTATAGCATCCCTTGTTACTATCGTATCAACAAGTCTTTTATTTGGATCAATCTTGGCAGGTTTTGTTTCATCCTCCTCCTGTCCTATTTTTATCGTGTTATCATCATCGTCATCTGAAGGAGCAGGTTCATCTCCATTCAGATCAGCAACAGGTTGATCTTCGGTTTTATCCTTCTTCTTACCATTTTTAGAAGGAGTGATGCTGCTGGTTCCTGTAGAAGTGGGTTTTAAACCATCAAAAGGCTGGTCCGAGATTTCAGGAGAAGGCGGCTCAACTATAGCCAGATCTGACCCTTCACCCTCAGGAGCTGCGCAGGCTGATAATATAAAAAGAAAAAGAACAGCAGAAATAAATAGACATCGTCTTAGATCCCCCGTACTCATACTTGAATATTCGGCCGCTTCCAGCCAAAACTATAGGGGAACTGTTAACTAAGTGTTCAATAACTGATTCAAGCACATCCTTAATCACGAGCCTTTGAATCATAAATATCAAACTGCAAATGGCAAATAGCAACCAAATTACAAAAATCACCGAAATTCAATTCTTAAACCTGAAGGTATGAACGTTCCTCAGTAATCTCAGGCTGTGTCAGAGCTTGATTTTTCGCATTTGGTACTTACTTTACTTCTGTCATCAACTTTTGGAAAATTCTGACTCATCATATGTAACAAAGGGTGTTGATGAATCATGTCCAATAACACAAGCACAAATTTCACAGATTAAATTGAGATTTCACCAATTTGAGATTCTACACTGCTTACTGAATTTTTGATCCGTCGTAATTGAGTCGGACAAATAAAACAAATTCTAACAACTCTCAAATAATGCCATCTCGCACGAAAATCCGGGGCCAAGAACAAGCGATAATAGCTTGTCTCCGATCCTAAAATGCTTTTTCATGTATTCAGACAAAACAAACATAACAGTTACAGAGGACATGTTGCCGTAATGAGCAAGGACATTCCAAACAATTGATGTATTCACATTTGGAAACACTTCTTCCAGCGCGTGAATTACTTTTGTTCCACCGGGATGCGATAATAAAAATGCAAGTTCATTGCGATTGACAGCTGCTTCGCTTAAAAAAAGTTCTACTTCTTCACGGACGCAATTCCTGATGAAATCAGGAATTGATCTTGAAAACTTAACTTTGAGCCCTTCATCTACCATATCCCATCCCATCATGTCGAGAGTTTCTCTCCAAAATACTGTTTTATTATTAAGAAGTTTAAGCCCCCTGCCATTTTCTTTTACTACGCAACACGCTGCGCCATCACCAAACAAACAGGATGCAATAAGATTGGATTTGCTTTTATCATCTTTTATATATGCTAATGAACACGTTTCTACATCCATAATTAATGCTGTATCGTTTTTTTCCCTGCAGAGTTGACACGATCTTATAATGCCTGCCAAACCTCCGGCGCATCCAAGTCCCCACATAGGAATTCTTTGGACATTTTTGTTTATATTAGAGAATCTGTTTATCAGGAACGCCTCCAATGACGGAGTTGAAATAGAGGTTGAATTGACAGTTAAAAGATATTTCAATCTTGTTAAATCCAAATCTTTCTGTACTGTTTTGATAAGCTGTGCCAGGATTTCCACACTTTCCCTAACAGCCAGTTTATTTCTCTCACTAAAATTGCTTTCTGTTTCCAGAAGATTCAATGGAGCGCTGAAATACCTCTTTTGAATGAAGGAATTTTCGAAAATATCATCAATAATTTGCGAATCAAAAAGCCGTTCGACAGCGTTTTTTATCTCATTCTGCGTATAGCCATACTTAGGTGTAGCAGTTTCAATTTGTGTAATAACTCCCATTCTATTCTACAGAATTAAGTATGCTCAATATTAACATTATCGAAATGTTGCAACACAGATACAGAATGTCCATAACAAATTTAAATACCCGCAGATGCCGATTATTAGTATATGAAGTATAAGCAATTCTATATTATAACGGCGATTGCCGCATTTATTGCTATTAATGTCTATTTATCTATTAGTATCGGATTTACTCTTAAACGTATTATCATCAATAAACAAAAACTGGAGCAGGCAAGGATAGACATCAACTCTCAACTCAACATGATAAAAATATGGATTAATACGGAAAAAAAACTGAACAATTCATCTTTCGAACGTGAAAGATATCTTGTCGAGGATTTTTCAATGACAATAGATCCAAATGAAAAAATCATACAACTACCAAAGGAATTACACTTAATACAAAAGAAGTAGTTGGCTTATTTAATACTATCAGACACTTTGTGGGACTGTGGGAAACGCGAATCAATGTTTGCTCTAAGGATCTGCGCCTTCTCAGCATCCAGATTTTTCAGTATTTCGTACTGCTTCAATGCTGATTTCTTTTTACCTGCATCAACATATAGCTGTCCAAGACTGAGATGAACTTGCGGTTCAGACTTGATACTAATAGATTTTTTTAAGGCTTTTATAGCATTTTTATAATCATTAAGGCTTTTATAGCAACAAGCAAGATTACTCCAAAGTTCGGGAGAATTTTCCCCTGATTCCACTGCTTTTTGATAAGCAAAAATCGCATCGTTGTATTTCGCGAGCATAGCGTATGAATCACCAAGCGCCCGGTGCAGGTACATCGAATGATCTCCTTTACTATACTGTATTGCAACTTTTATTTGCCCAACTGCATCTTCATAGCGCCCCTCTCTGAAATACGCTAATCCGAGATTATATCTTATCGTTAATGAATCCACCATCTTGGAAATTGCTTTAGTTGCGATTCCAATAACCTCTTTATGTTTTCCCTTAATATTCAAAGATTCGAGTAATATTTGATGTCCAATAAGATGATCTGGAATTAGTTTCAACAAATATTTTACATACTTGATAGAATTGTCATACTCATTCAAAGTAAAGTAACAAAACGCAAGCTCGTAGAAAAGTGTTGCCTGATATTGAGGATTAACGTTTGATTTAAGCGCTTCCTCATTATATTTAGAAGAATCAGTATAGTTCTTTTCAGAAAAAAATGCGTGACCGATCAGAAAACACAAATCACCATTTTTAGGATTGAGCTCATACGATTTCAAGCCATTAGTTAACGCATTCTTAATATCCTGCTTCTGCGCGTAGGCAAGGGCTAAATTATAATACAACTGAGCGGAATCTGAGTGATATGCAACTCCTTTCTTTAATATATCAATAGCTTCATCAAGTTGACCAATCTTAATTAAGCTTGAACTGTAGTCAGTATAGACCACTTTATCTAAACTCACTAATTCATCATTGTTCTTCTTAGCCAATTCGAAAGCTGTTTTGTACTCACTTATTGCATCA
>JACQRL010000031.1 GCA_016206485.1 Planctomycetota bacterium
CCTCTAAGGTACCTTTATTCTATGAAAAGAAGAAAGAAAAAAGTATTTTAAGTCATCTTGACGGAAGGTCACTTAATTTGATATAAGGAATGGCTGATAAAAAACCACTGAATGACTGAAAATCCACAGAAACACAGAGAAATTTCAACTTGGATGTTCAGCTTTTAGAGAATGATCTAAGTAATAGGAGGTTAATCTCATCCATATTATCAGTTTTTGGTGTTTCGATTACTTTTGGTATTTCGGAAAATTGTTTATCGCTCATCAGAGATTTAAATGGAGTTGTCCCGATACATCCTTTTCCAATATGTTCATGTCTGTCGATATTAGACCCCAGTTCTTTTTTTGAATCGTTAAGATGGAATGCCCTGAGGGTTTGCAACCCGATTGTGTTATTAAATTCGGATATTGTATCTTCCCATCCGCTTTTTGTCCTGATGTCATACCCGCTTGCAAAGACATGGCACGTATCGAAGCATATTCCAACCCTTTTTTTGTCATGAATTCCGTAAAGCATCTCTTTTAGTTCTTCGAATTTAGTGCCGATTCCATTTCCTTGACCGGCGCCTGTTTCGATAAGCATTAGAGGTTTTGTTGTATTGGATTGTGAAATGACTTCATTTGCTGATTTGATAAATATCTGGATAGCATCCTTCTTGGACTGGTCAAGAGCGGAACCCGGATGTACTACTACAAACGAAAGACCAAGAACTTCTGCCCTCTGGAGCTCATCTGTAAGCGCTACTTTGGAAAGATGGTTGTTTTTTTTGTTGTTGCTTGCAAGATTGATCAGGTAGCTCGCATGTGAAAATAGAACTTTATAATTCCGGCTTTGAGATGAAAACTTGCTTATATCCGGTTGTTCTAATTTTTTAGCGCTCCATCTGAGCTGATTTCTTGCGAATATCTGAAATGTTGTGCATCCAAGTTTCTCAGCTTCACCAAAGCAGTTTGATAATCCTCCTTCAGTAGATAAATGAGCTCCCAGCAGCATAACTATGTACGCAATATATAAAACACAGTACTTAGGAAAATTCTTTCAATATTCCTCAACTGTATGCTGATTACGATGTACTGTGTATTATTTTGGATGACACTTGCACGCAGTTCCTGATTTAAAAAACTGAGCATTTGTTTCGATGTAGCTTTTCCATTGCTCCGGAAGATCATCCATTGAAAATATTGCATCAACTGGGCAGGGCTCCACGCAAGCTCCGCAATCAATGCATTCATCCGGGTGTATGTAAAGTTGAGCATCACCTTCATGTATGCAGTCGACTGGACATGCCGGAACACAAGCTTTATCTTTTACCCCTACGCATGGTTCAGCTATTATATAAGCCATAGCAACTCCACTAAATTTTCAAATATATATCATTTCCTTCAATTTTTGTTTCAAAGGTTTGGATCTTAATGTTTGGATTGAGTCTGCAGCTCCCGTCTCTTACATCAAACATCCATCCATGCCAAGGACAGACAATGCAAGTGTCCTGGAGCTCTCCTTCATCCAACGGGCCTCCCTGATGCGGACAAATATTTGATGTCGCGTGAAAATTATCATCCTGTTTGAAAATGCAGATTTCTAGTCCTCTTATGACTACTTTTTTAAGAGGTGAACCTAAAAATTCGTTTTTGTTTGCAACCCTGGTGAAATCAGTCATAACGAGCATTTTATGCCGTACAAAATAGCTGGCAAGGATTATCGATTGTCAGTAAGAATCTCATTATCACAGATTAAATTTTGATTACACAGGTTCAATACAAAGACTTTAATCAGATTGTATAGATCCAGTAATTTCCACGACCACATCTGACATGAGTTCATTATAAGAGAGTACCGGAATTGTTCCTGACATAGCCTCTGTTACCTTTTTTACTTGAGGCCTTATTTGTGGTTGAACGAGTATCACAGTCGAAGGAAATTTGTTTTTGCTTTCTTTTATTATACGTGTTATTGTTTCAGCAAGTTTTTTTGCCGTAGCGGGCGGAAGACTGACTATTGATCCCTGTTCGGTATGGTGTGTTGCGGATTTTATGAGATCTTCAATTTGAGGTTCAAGCGTGACCGCATAGATTTTTCCGTCATCTGAGCGATATTTTTCGGTTATCTGCCGTGCGAGTGACTGACGTACGTATTCTGTTACGATTTCAACATCATTTTTAACGCGTTGGGCGACATTTGCTATTGTTTCAACAACAAGACCTAGATCTCTGATTGAAATCTCTTCGCGAAGCAGATTTTTAAGTACTTTTTGAAGCAGCCCGGTATCTACAGGTTTAGTTGCGCCAATGAGCTCATCGACCATTGATGGATGTGTCTCTTTAAGTGTCTTGATAAGGTTACTTACCTCTTCACGCGTCAAAAGCTCAGTAGCGTGCTTCTTCAATAATTCTGACAGATGTGTAGCCAGCGCTGTTGGCGGATCGACAGTTGTATATCCTTCTTCATCAGCGAAATCTTTTTGAACAGGATCTATCCAGTATGCTTCTAATCCGAATGTAGGATCCTTTGTTTGTATTCCTCCCGGAATTTTTTTCTTTGTTGCGCCTGGATTTATTGCAAGTATCATATCAGGCATCAGTTGTGACTGCGCTATTTTAATTCCACGGATTTTGACTGTATAGATATTGTGATCCAGAGAGAGGTTGTCTCTTACCCTTATAGGAGGGACTACTACTCCTAACTCGGTTGCAATCTGTCTTCTCAATCTTGTGATTTTATCCAGTACAACACCGCCTTGTGCAGGATCGACAAGCTTTATCAGGGCGTATCCAACTTCAACTTCTACCGGATCGATTGGAAGGAGACCCTCTACCTTTTCAGGTTTTTTTGTCTCCATCTGTTTATCCATTATTTCCTTCTTTTTTGATTCTTCAGCTTTTATCTTTGCTTGGTTTGCGTGAAAAGTTTCAATAGCAGCATTATACATC
>JACQRL010000154.1 GCA_016206485.1 Planctomycetota bacterium
AAAACACCGTTATCAATTGCCAATTTTATCACATTGGCACCAGGTTCACACTGAAACGCCTTGCCATTTATGGTTACTGTAACTGGCATAAATCAAGTCGAGTATACATCGCTCTATTCGGGCGTCCACTTCTTCTGTATTTGCAGATATTTCCTGATTTATTGCACATGAAATAATTATAAGACAATCCGCATTTAAATTCTTTGAAACAAGAACACATTGTTTTATAGTAATCATTAATAAGGAAAACCTTCTAGATTCGAAATTTAGAAGAGGTGGAGGGGAAATGCTTGAATATCTGTTTCTAGGCGGTGTTTTGATGATTCCGCTTCTTATCCTTTCAGTTTTGATGATCGGAGTGTTTATTGATCGATTCATTTGTTATAACCAGACTAAGAATCAGCTAAAAAGATTTCTATCTCATTATAATGAACTAATAGAGGTAGATAACAAATCCGCCGCGTTAAAATTTGCTGCAACATGGAAATCCCCTCTTTCAGGACTTTTTAAGGATATCGTTATCCACTCAAACATGAGTAAAGACGTTATTCAGAGCATGCTGCAACAAAAACAAAACAGCTACTTCTCGTTTCTCAATAAGCGAACCGGACTCCTTAATATCATAACGTATGTAAGCCCGCTGATAGGACTTCTCGGAACAATTCAGGGAATGATTGTCTGCTTTAGAAATTTAGAATCATCGCACGCAATCGGAACTGAAAGAATCACGACGCTTTCAGGCGGTATCTGGCAGGCTTTAATCACTACTGCAGCAGGGTTAATAATAAGTATAATATCTTTTTTCCTTTCCAACTATATCCTGTACCTCATAAACAATATCATACAGCAAACAGAGTCAGCGGGGATACAGACTATCAATAAAATAAAAAGAAACTCAAAGGTGAAGGTTCAGAATGCTGTTTGAACGTGTAAAACCCTTAATAGATTCTTCAATTAATATTGCGCCACTTATAGATGTTATGTTCCAGCTGATTCTTTTTTTTATGCTCACTTCTGACCTCAATGAAAACTTCAATATCGATATAGAACCTCCCTCATCAAAAGAAATTGCAGCCCAATCATCTCAATCGGAAGCTTTGATTAAAATTACAAAAGATAACTCATTGTATTTTAAAACAGAAAGGGTCGACTTTGAAAGACTGACAAAACTACTTGATTTGCATTACTCATCAGAAATGAAACCTGCAACAGTACTTGCTGACAAGGATTCCTCGCTATGGCCAACTTTACAGATATTGAATTATTGTCAGGTTAAAAGATATAAGATTCAATATCTAATCAATAAAAACGAAAAGTGACCGGCAAACTGCAGACAATAATATATCTGTCGATACTATCGATTGTAATAGCCCCCTTATGCTCAGGATGTCAATATGTTCAAAATAGAGTGGGAGATTTTGCAGATATTTTCAGGCTTGAACTAAGAACAGGTTTAGGAGTCGATGCGGGTGTATACGCAGGTCCTCTACTCCACCTTGGTATCGGAACAACAGATTCGCATTCGGTCGGTTTGCGTTACGGAGAATTCAAGAAAGACCGCTATTTGATAAACAATTCCCCCTTGAGCTGGTTATCATCCTCAGGTACAACCGGGAATCCATTCCACCTCCATTGCGAAATGCACAAATGGCCTTCAAAACCGGAAGAATCTGCGATTGTTGATCACTGCTGTTACGGAATTATCCCTACTACCTTACCTGAAACCCAGTACATAAATTCTCATGCCTTAGATATCGAAGCAGACGCCTTTCTTATACTTATTGGTGTAAGGGCCGGTATAAGTCCTGCTGAGATCGCAGATTTCATCCTTGGAATTTTCGGAATAGATATACTTAGCGACGACAAAACTTCAGATCAACAAGTCAAACCTGACCCGGAAAAAGAGAAAGATAAAAAAAATGACGGTAAAAAGTAATTACATTTTCTTGGCAGCAAATTGTATTTTATAAATCTGCCCTTTCTTTTGCTTTCCTTCCAAAGGAATAAGCACAAAATTATCGGTTATCAGTGGTTTAAGATCGCTCTTTTTCTCAACTAACACAGGATCTTTGATCCTGTATGGTAAAAGGACGATCGGAGGTCTCTGACCAAATTCAACATCTGAAGTAATTTTGATCTGAATGTCTATTTTAACTACATCTGTTACTTTCTTCCCCTCGACTTTTTGCACACTATCTAGCTTGATCTCATATGAGGGATCGACTACCTTAGTGAGTCTTGCATCCCAAGCAGGATCTCCGTAAAAGGCTACTGTATCTCTATCCCACAACAAGCCGAGATTATCCTGATCTATTATTTCGTGCTGCTGTGCAAGTTTATCAAGCAAGGAACGATCATCTTCAATATTGAATTTATCAATATTAATTTTGGCTTTGCTGGGAAATCTGGTTTCAAGCTGATATATAAGCGCCTGGTTATTAAGATAGAATGACTCTGAAAATGAATGTTGCCCTCCCATCCTTAAAAAATAATCGTTTATTCCCCATCCCATAAAACCGTGCCATGTTGAAACAGTATAACCGACTAGCTGATAGACCCCTCCGGTTCTCATCCAAGCAAGCGCCATGCAATCTTTTTCTGAAATATAACCCGCAAGACAGTTTCCAGAGGCGGCGTAGACTTTGGGACTATGTGAATTTATTTCAAATATTTTGCCCTGAAGATCTTTTGCCAAAAGACGCCCATTTTTACAAAAAAAGACTCCGTTAGGATAGTCATATCCTAATTCCCATACTTTCTGATTGGCGTGTCCGCTTGTAAAAAAAACCTGAGGGTTATTCTCATTTAGTTCCTTTACAATGAGTTCTGTTGTTTCTTTCTCTGGAAATCTTTCTTCTATCTTACCATTCCTTTTTTTCTCTGTAATCTTCGGTTTCGTGCATTCAGAAAACCATATACCCTCTTTAAACAATGAAAGATCCAATCCACATCCGGCTGCGCCGCGTACAATCTTCAGAGGAGTTTTCATTTCTGCAATTCTGAGGGCAGTTTCAGCATCATATCCTGTTATAATACCCCACAAACAGTCTCCATAAGGATCATCATCCAGCTGTCTAGTGAGTCTATGTACTGCTATAACAAATTCTCTTGTACACTCCTCCGGCAGCGCAACAAAGCACAGATACTTTGGAAAGTACTCCGATAGTATCTTTTTTAAAGCCTCACTACCATCCATATCTGAACCATCACCTAAGGACCCAAGCGGTGATATACAAATAACAGCATTATGTTTCTTTTCCAAAGTCCTTACAACTTCCGCCCATGCTTTGTCATTCTGTGTTTTGTCACTTACTACTACAATATAACCACCTTTTTTGATAACATTTTCTTTTTTGTTTGCCTTTTTTTCGTTCTGGATTGGAACAATCGTGAGAAAAAGAACTAATACATTAAACATATATAGCTTCATATTGTATTATAAGACGTCTAAAAACCTTTAAAAAGATCACTGGAGTACATCATAAATTTCGATTTTTGTAAGAAATTTTTTTGACCACTGAAATTCCTGTTCGACAATCTCCTCCCATTTTTTTCCGGTAACTTTCTCGACTGCAGGTATGTATTTGCCATATCTCACCGATGACAAAAGCTCAATCAGAACATCATTACCAAACTCTTTTTCAATAAAAGTCCAAAATAGCGCTCCCCTGCCATATGCCCACTGAGGATTTTCTTTATAATCATTTTGTGTCAGCTTTTTCAGTGTAGAAAACAGTTTGAAAACTCTTATATGGTAGTTATCAGTCTGCATATAACTGGCAAAACCTTCATCTATCCATGAAACCCCTACAAATGTAGCAAAAGTATGAATTAATTCATGCGTGATCGCATTATTTATATCAAAACGCATGTATCTTATACGTCCACCCTTTGCTTTTTTATCCTGATAAAGCTCGCTCAACATTCTGCTGTACTTTTCAAATGATTTTACATCGAACATTATTTCGCCTTTACCCTTATGTCCAAATCCATGCCCGAAACCCGGCTGATCATCCATAGCCACAGTAACAATCAAGTCAAGGTTATCAAACCCGAATTTAAGCATTTTATTTATCTTCAAAAGAGATCTGACCCAATATTCCTTATATGTTAAAAGCTCAATTCCTTTTTTAACATGCTTGCTGGTCTTGGATTGGATTAAAACATCATCCGTTATGACAAATTTGATTTTTTCATCGACCAATCTGCGCACATCTTCAAGAAAAAGTCTTTCCTGTGTCTTTATCCATTCACTATTTTCAAGTTTATAACCGAGCACTTCTCTCGCTTTTTTATTTCCCGGATCAGTTCTAACAACTTCATTAAAACATTCCTCTTTCTGCAAGGTCAAATCATTTGTACTGCACCAGTCAGCAAGCTTCAGCAGCTGCTCTTTATTATTTTTGCTGTTAAATACCTTATTCTTCTTCTTTTGATAATCCTCGATTAAAGATGAATCCTGGATTATGAATAACAACACAATAAAAACTGTCTGGATCATGAATTATTGACGAAAACTGCATAATTTCCTCTTTAGCATCACTTCAGGGGATAAATTTCTTCAAATAGCTTAATGCCTGTTCACGGGTTTTTACCTTGCCTTCGAGCTGCTTGTCATATACCTCATCAAGAATTTTGGAAAAAACCGGACCTGGTTTTAACCCAAGCCCAATAAGATCATTCCCGGTGATGAATGGATTCGGTTTAAGCTCTTCAGAACTCTGTTTTTTAACAAAGTCATCTATAAATTCAAAAAACTCCATATTGCCATTTGATGCCAAAGTATCTGCTATTGCAGCCAACTTCAATCTGTCAAAAAGCTTTTCCTGTAAAAAACGTTTCAGTTTGCTTACTTTCATGTTTTTTACATCTTTAAATCTGAGATGGTTGCGTACTATATACTTGACCGACTCAGTTTCATCGTTTGAAAGTTTTAATCTTTTGCATATAGATTCGGCGATTTCCTCCCCGATATGCTCATGCTTGTAATAAGTCATCTTGCCGTTTCGCATGGCAAATGCCCTCGGTTTTCCTATATCGTGCAGCAAGGCGCCAAGACTGACATCAAAATCGTATGAATTCAGTTTTTCAAGGGTTAGCAGGGTATGAGTCCACACATCGCCTTCCGGATGGAATTCCGGCGGCTGCTGTACGCCTTTTGTTTCAAGAAGTTCGGGCAATATATATCTGAGCAAACCGCATTCAACCAAAAGTTTTACCCCGTTAGTTCGATTTTTATAAGCAAGTATCTTTCTAAATTCATCCTGAATTCTTTCCCAGCTCACCACAATAATAGAACCAGAGAGCTTTTTGACTGCATTGAATGTGTCAGACTCTATTTTAAAATCAAGCTGAACTGCAAATCTGACAGCTCGCATCATTCTAAGTTTATCTTCTTCAAATCTTTCCTCCGGATTTCCAATGCATCTTATCAACTTGTCTTTTATATCTTTTTTGCCGCCGACAAAATCAAGAACCTCATCTTTTACAGGATCGTACAACAATCCATTCACTGTAAAATCTCTGCGCGACACATCCTCTTTAGCTGACACAAATGATACGGATGAAGGTCTTCTTCCATCTACATATGGACCTTCTGATCTGAATGTTGTTACTTCAACTTCGCATCCTTCGTGAATAACCTTAACAACTCCAAATTGCTTCCCAACTAAAACAGTTTTTTTAAACATTTTCTCCACATCATCAGGCTTGGCATTAGTTGCGATATCATAATCCTTAGGTTCTCTGTTAAGAAGCATGTCTCTGACAGAGCCGCCGGCAAAATATGCCTCATAGCCCGCGCTTTTTAATTTTTGTAAAACGACCAATGAAGATTCTTTCTTGCTGGAGTCCGTCATTTAAACATCAAGCTGTAACTGATGCTTCCATCGTCGCTTTAAATCTGCCTGATTAACCTCAGTATATGAGCTCAATCCCTTAAAAATTATTGTTTTTTCAGACTTTACATAACCTATTTTTGATAATGGAACCCCTTGAAACAGCTTTTCCAATCTTTGCTCATTTGACAAACTAACTTCCAGAATAAACCTTCCAGGTGCTTCAGAGAATAAAAGCTCATAATCTTTCATAGGATTCATTGATGGAATGCTCACAAGGTCAATATACGCCCCGCAATCTCCTCCAAAACATGATTCAACAACGCTTATACTTAAACCGCCATCCGAGATATCGTGTACAGATTCGATTAATCCAGATTTAATCGCTTCGTGCAATTTCCTGTAGGATACAACCAGCAAAGCCGGATCAACCCTGGGAATGTCACCAGTGTTAACATTATATATACAATCGTATACTGATCCCCGGATCGATTTGTCTGTCAATCCCAAAAGATAGATGGAATTTTTTGATCTTTTAAAATCACTTGAACGAACATATTTTAAATCTTCAATCCTGCCCAAGGCTGTAATCAACAAGGTATACGGTATTTTGACCTTCTTTCCATCATTTTGAATAAATTCATTATTCAGACTGTCTTTACCTGATATAAACGGAGTTTCGTAGATTTTTGCAACATCGTAGCAAGCCCTGCACGCCAATACGAGTGCTCCTAGATCATCGGATTCAGCTACTGACGGCCAACAAAAATTATCGAGTAAAGATATATGCGCCGGGTCTGCACCCAGAGCCAGAACATTTCTTACTGCCTCATCGATGGAATTAGCAGCTGCCTGATATGGATCAACGCGTGAAAATCGATGAGCTACTCCTAAACCGATCGCAACAGAAGTTTTTCCATCTGGTAATAATATCACCGCGCCATTTGATGGAGCATCCCTATATTTACCCAGTAGCGGCTTCCCTACTGTTCTGCCAAAAACTTCCTGGTCATATTGTCTTATGATCCATTCTTTGCTGGAAACATCTTCATATTCACACATCCTGAAAAGCTCATCTGCATAATTTGATTTATCTTTTAGGGGAATTATTTGTGTTGTTTTACTCTTACTGCTCCATGTCGCGCATAAAACATCTCTAGGCAAGCCATTGTGCAGAAATTCCATATCTAAATCACATATAATCTGATCATCAAAAAAAACTTTCAATCTTCCTGTTCCTGCATATTGACCTACAACCGTTGATTCAACATCATAATCATTCATTATTTTCTCGAACTGCTCATACTTATTTTTAGAAATCGCAAGTATCATTCTTTCCTGAGACTCTGACAGCCAGATTTCTTTTGGAAGCAATCCGGTATATTTCAATGGGATTTGTTCAAGATGTACTTCTGCGCCGACTGTTTCTCCCATTTCTCCAATTGCGCTTGACAAACCGCCTGCACCGCAATCAGTAACAGAATTAATAAGATCTCTTTCAGCTGCAAGCAGGAGAGCATCCATCATTTTTTTTTCTTCTATTGGATTTCCAATCTGCACAGATGCTGAGAACTCCTCTTCAGTACTGGGAGTAACTTCCATTGACGAAAATGTAGCGCCATGCAGTCCGTCACGCCCTGTCTTGCCTCCAATCAGTATAATTAAATCGCCATCTTCTACTCTTTTGTTGATCTTGTCTACAGGAATAATGCCTATGGTTCCGCAATAAACCAACGGATTATATCTGTAATCATCATGAAATATTACTGCCCCTGCAACAGTAGGAATACCAATCTTATTACCGTAATCGCCTACACCTTTTACAAGTTCTTTTAAAAGTTCTCTGGAATTTATTGGAGCATCTTCGTAGTTTTTGTGAGGAAACCCTACAGCAAAAACATCGACACTTGCTGCAGGCTTAGAAACAAGACCGCAGCCGAGTATATCTCTTATAACCCCTCCAACGCCTGTATTTGCGCCACCAAACGGCTCAATCGCTGACGGATGATTGTGCGTCTCGACTTTTGCGCAAACAGCATAGTCATTTGTATATTTAACAATGCCTGCATTATCTTTAAAAACTGAGAGGCAGAAATCTTTTTTCAGCTGCTTTGTTATTTTCATAATTGTTTCCTGCAGCAACCCATTTATAATTTCACCATTAAATTCAACAGGAGAAGTTATAGTTTTATGCTTGCAGTGCTCTGACCAGGTTTGTGCTATAGTTTCCAGCTCGCAAGTTGTGGGCTCTCTTTTAATCCGCCTGAAATATTCCTGAATTACAATAAGCTCTTTAAGGTTAAGCGAAAGCTGAAAGCTCCGGGATACTCTCAACAATTCATCGGGTTTTAAGGAATTAAATTCCAGTTTTATATCTTTATGCGCCCTGGATTGAAATTTGGATAAGTACTCATTCAAATCGTTATAAACATCTTCAATAATCGGATTGAATAATCTTTTAAGTTCCACGCCATTAACAGAATTTTTATCTTCGATAAAAATCCCCTCCTGAAATCTGGTGCATTCAATGTCATTATTCTGGAAAAAAATCTTTGCGAACTGCTCAATAGGGTCAGTCACAGCAGGTTTTTTCAATATATAAACATTATTGTCAGATATAGTATTTACCATTGGATCAGTTATTTCCATTTGTTCGCCTGCGCCACACAAACACTGTCTGAGATTGTTTATCTGTATATCTGAAAACGCTTTGGATGTTTCCATAAGATAACACTTAATTAAATGGTTAGTATCAGGACGATTTGATTTGATTTTTATTAAAAGATACAAACTAGTCGACTGCTTCGGCGTTATCAACAACAACTTTCAAAGACATTACAACCATGTCATGCACTCCGCCATGTCTATCCAAAACGTGATCAGGATGCAATGCGATCTGATTGAAGCCCAAAAGCTGATATATGTCTAGTAATCTGGTTTGCTCTCTCATTACTTCAGCATCAAGAATCCTCAACCCTATAAGAGGGGCAAAATTAGCAAACTCTTTTATCATTGCATATGTAACGCCAAGACCTCTATAGTGTGAGTCAACCCCTACCCTTAATCTGCCTAAATGACTCTGCCATCCTCTTCTTTCCTGATGAAGGGTGCAATTAGCAATCATCTTATTTCCATCAAATCCTATGAGAGGAATAATCTTTTCGAGGTCTATATTCCTGCACCATCCCCTGACCAAATTCTCGTCTGAAATATCATTCCTTAAGAATAGTTTTTCTTCCTCCGGAAACCTTTTGAAAAAAGCAACCAGCTCATTTTCATCCTCTTTTGTTAGTATTCTTATGGTTATCTTTTTGCCATTATTAAGCTGAACAGACGCTGGATACCTGCCAGCTAGAATATCTTCAAACATATTTTAAGATCTTATAATAGTCTGACTTACTGTCTATGTCCATAAATATTCTTCCAGAAGACAATTTAACTGAACGTATCCTGGTTAAGTCCTTGTAAATGACGTCTCTTGCGCTTTGGTTCATGGAGAGTGAAAGAAATTCGTCCTTCAGTTTTGAAGAAACTAATATGGGATGCCCCATCCTGCCGTTGTAAGAAAGAGCATATATCAAATGCTTTTTTTGTCCTCTTCTCCAAGATCTGATGAGTCTTTTGATATCCGTAATTCGAACCAGCGGATAATCACAGGGATAAATCAAAAACGCCTTGAAATTTTTTCTCATATGTTTAAGTCCGATCAAAAGGCTTGTTAACTGACCTTTGCTATAATTTTTATTCACTACGACTTTACATCCGGCAGGGATATATTTTCTTATCTTTCTCCATTTATGTCCAAGTACAACGATAGGATATGAACCAGCTGAGATTGTCTTTTTGACAGCCAAAGAAACAAGAGTATCTTTTCCAATCCTTACCAGCTGTTTCAATTCTCCAAATCTGGCAGATGCTCCGGCTGCAAGAATTATTGATGCAACTTTCATTCGAAATTGCCTGCTTATCCGGATGTTGTTCTGTTTTTTTTAAGGAATTTTCCGATTAAAACACCATGTCTTAAGCCATATCCGGAAACACTAAATTTCTTATTCATTATAAGAGAAAATATCGACTTGTATATGACAGCCCCGACCGGCAAAAGTTTAGCCCTTGCAAGATCAACAGAATATATCTCTGATACTCTATTGCTTTCCATCGAGATAAGCAGCCCTAACAATCTCTCTAACTCAGATGAGTCGACTTCAACCAATTTGTTATCCAAAGATTGTTTTTTGTTACTCATTCCGGATATAATCTTTGCAGTAGCGCCGATCGCTACCACAGTTTTGCTGGTAAATTTGTGATTTGCCAGATTTTGCGCTACTATTTTCTCAACCATATGAAGTTCATCAGACGTTGGAGGATCATTTTTTATATACTCATCATATAAAAATAATATTCCCAGGGGCAGGCTCAGCGAAGTAATTAAATCGCCCGACCATTCTGCTATATCCAAACTTCCGCCACCTAGATCTATCACACAAGCCTCATTTAATCCATGAAATCTCTTCATAGCATATAGGCAGTATTTAATCTCCTCATCCGCGCTTATAATCTCAACTTTACTCAGGAGAGTTTCCTCTAATCTCCTAATAACTTCATTACGATTTACTGCCCTTCTTAGGGCTTCAGTCGCAACTATATGTTTTTTTGAGGACCCATATTCAGGGCAGCTGGAAACGGCATTCTGAATTCGCTTTATTGTATAATCGAGCTGTTCCGTCGAAATCCTGCCGGTTTTTCCCGTATTTTTGCCAATTCCTGTTACGATACCGAAATCGCGGATTATCCTGAAATCTTCATTTAAAACCTCAGCTATTAGAAATTTAATCGAGTTTGTTCCTATATCAACAACCGTATAATTCATATTAATCACAATAATAACTCACAGATCTAAAGACAAAAGTCAATCCTTCGACAATCATTATTAAAAACTATAACCGCGCTATTTTACAGCTCAATGTTGACTCTGAGCAGTATTTAGACCAGTATCTCATGAGGTGGACTAAACACTGCCGAAGAGTCAAATCTGCATTAAAATTTGACTAACTTTACACAGCCCAAGAACGTCATTATATACGATATATTCTTATGAAGCACCTGCCTTTGCTTGCACTACTTTTTTTGTTTGAAAATCATGATGAAACTTTAATTCCTGCGAATGGGATTACACCTCTAAAAACAGTATGGACTCACAAAACAGTTGAAAGAACACAAATTCTCACTGCATTTGAAGATAATTTATTCACATATCATTCGGATGGAACCCTGACTGCAATCAACATATTTGATAACAGGATATCCTGGACCCTTGAATTGAATTCGCTGCCATTATGCTCGCAAGTAATAAACAGAAATCTCATCGTTATCACATCAGAAGGAATCATTTACTATGTACATCCTGAAGAAGGGAGGATTCTAGACAGTCACAATTCCGGAATTAATCCCATAGTCACCGCTGTCATTTCTGAAGATGAACATTTATTTGTTTCCACGGCCAAAGAAACGTTAAGACTTTCTATAAAAGATGCTGCACCTCTATGGAGCGCAAAAGTAAATGCTGATCAAATCCTGATCAGCAAACAAGTTGTAATCAAATATGGCAATTCGATCATATTAATCGACAAAGCAGATGGATCAGAAATATCACGGGCAGAATTTAACAACATCCTTGATATATCAACAAATGATGACTCCATAGCGGTAATACAAAACAATAAAACAGATATCTTCAACAGCTCGAATCTTTCAAAGATATCAACAATCGATATGCAGGATAACATTCAATCCGGCAAAATTATCCTTACCAGAAAATCTAAACTTATCGCCGTAACAATTGCAGATGAAAATAATTATTTCAATCCGGTAATACAGCAATTCAGCTACGATCCAAAGCAAAAATCATTCATTCGTGATCTCGATCTAATTTCACCAAAAAAATTCTATTTTGATCTGCCTATCCTGCTGCAACCGATCTGTTTCTTAAACGAAAAATCCATAATCTCTATCGGGAATAGCGTGTATGTAGCCGATCTGACAGGTGGAGCATTTCAGGGTGATGTTATTGATTTCCAGTATGGAGCGATTAAATCTGTGCTGTATCACAATAATTTTGTTTTCATTCAATCCGGAAACAGCATAATTTGCAGCCGGACCGGAAACGATTCACCGTCAACAATTACATATTCATTTTTTGAAAGGAAAAGCAGCGATTCCTTCAAAATAACCTGGGCAGGCGCAGCCGATAAAGAAAGCAGCGAATTAGGGTATTACATCCAATATTCAATCGGAAATCTGGAAGATTTCACTGCAAAAGCAGATCCATTATTTGTCGGGATAAATTCAAAAGAACATTCGATTTCTACAACTGCTAAAAACAGCAAATTTCTAAGATGGAGGGTGCGTGTTCAGGATAAAAACGGAGCATTTTCGAGATGGAGTAAGATATATACATATTCAATATTAATCGATTCAACACCTCCAAATACACCAAGATTTTTAAATGTTCTGCCCCAAAACAACTCTGTAATTGTAGAGTATTCCCCCAGTGAAAGTGAAGATGTCTACTATTTCAATTTATACATGAAAGAAAAATCTAAAAGCTGGGCAAATTCTACTGTTGTTACCGAAATCCCGGTAAGACAAATTAAAATCAATAACTTAGATAACTTAAAACCGTATGAGTTCGGAGTAACTGCGGTCGACTTTAACCTAAATGAAAGTTCACCAATGATAGTCTCCGAAGGAAAAGCTGCCCCGAATGTATTACTCAACGGAAAATATTCATTCTCCAGTATTCAGTCGGCAATTAACAACGCTGATAGCGGCGATATAATCGAACTAAACAAAAATATTTTCTCAGAAAATATATACATTAATAAGCCTCTGACAATTATCGGAGCAACACCCAAGGATAGCGTATTGACTTCAAATGCGAATTCATCAACTATTGTCACTGTGAATCTGGACAATGATGGCGAGGTAAAAATAAAAAATTTACACATAACTTCATCGGCAGATCTCAGCGGAATAAACGTTATGAATGGGAAGGTTTTGATTGAAAACGTCATCATTGACAACATACGCAAGGAAGCAGTTGTCGCTTCACAAACATGCGAACTCATCGTAAAAAATACAAACATAGTTTGGAATAATATTGGAATCAAATCATATTCTGACTTGCTCCTGGTGAAGAACAGTATAATATGTTACAACAATCTCGCCTTTGATTGCATTGACAGTTTTAATTACAGCTACAATACTATTTCTAACAATGTCAGAAACTTTTCTACCGATCAAAATTTAAAAGAAACAAGTTCATCCAAAACGCCGATATTTTTGATCCCAATCGATACAAATCACTACCTTATAGATCCCATTTCACCAACGATCGATGCGGGCGATCCTTCAGATCCCGTAGGAAACGAAATACAGCCGAATGGAAACAGGATAAATATCGGAGCGTATGGAGGGACAATTTACGCTTCATCAAGGAGTTTTGTTCCGTTTTCAGGATCTGATATTTCCACGCTGGATTTAAAATCGATCTCTCTAGCAAGTACGACTGATTTTTCTACAGGAACACGCCTATTAAAATGTTACATATTCACCCCAATTCTTCCTATTTCAAGGCTAAATAGTCTGAATCACGCAAAGCTTGTCATCTCAACTATCAGTACACTTCCGGCGGTCTCACTTAAATGCTATGAGGCTGTAAGTCCAAAACTATCCCAGTTCCTGATAAAAAAAAGCATTTCAAGACAAATATCATGGCTCGATACAACACTTCTATCATGGTTCTTGATGCTATTAATCCCGATTTTCGTTGCAGGCGCGTTAATTATTCGCTTTAAAAGATACTAAGGTTTTACAAAAAAAACAGATTTTTTCTAAACATCTAATTTATCCTGCTCACCAACACTGAACTTTTCCTTTAAACATTTATTAACAGAAGGAGGAACAAGATCGGACACGTCGCCGCCTAATTCAATTGCCTCTTTAATAAACTTCGAACTCAGAAAACTAGTTTCCTTGCTTGATACCATTAGAACGGTTTCAACAAATTTATTAAGAGCCCTGTTGGTCTCTGCCATCTGTGTCTCATATTCGAAATCTGAAACACTCCTTATGACTCTGAGAATCAGGGAAATCTTCCTGGATTTCGCGTAATCTACAAGAAGCCCGCTAAACTTATCAACCTCTATATTTTTATACTTTTTAACAGCGTCAATAATCATCTCTTTTCTTTCACTTCTGGTAAAAAGAGATTTCTTTGCAGGATTATCTCCAATTGCAATGATAACCTTATCAAAGACCTGGGCAGCACGCTGAGCTATACTAAAATGTCCATTGGTAAATGGATCAAATGATCCGGAATAAATAATACTACACATTATAATTTACTCCTTTTCATAATATCCCCTCCCGATTCCTCTGTAGACAAATCCTGCCTTTTTGATTTCTACCGGATCAAGAATATTTCTGCCATCAAAGATAATAGGGGTTTTCATAAGTTTCCTGATCTTAGAGTAATCAAGTCTGCGAAATTCATCCCAGTCTGTCAAGATCGCCAAAGCATCCGCTCCCTTCGCTACTTCATATGGGCCGGAAACAAAGGCAATATTTTGATATTCCTTCAGGGCTTTTTTAGCGTTTTTCATGGCCTTTGGATCATAACAGGAAACAATCCCCTTCAAATCACCCAGTAATTTAACAACTTCAATTTGGACAGAATTTCTGATGTCATCCGTATCCTTTTTAAAAGCCAGCCCCAAGACGCCGATTTTTTTATTTTTTACTATCCATAATTCCTGCTGGATCTTCTTAACAAAATACTGACGAATATCTGCATTAATATTTTCAATTTCCTTCAATAAAGGGAATTCGACCCCGGTCTCTCTGCAAATAGCATAAAACGCATTGACATCCTTGGAAAAACATGAGCCTCCATACCCGATACCGGCATTGAGAAATTCAGTACCTATTCTTTTGTCGAGACCCATCCCCTTTGCTACAACTTTAACATCCGCTCCCACAGTATCACACAGCTTCGCAACACTATTAATAAATGATATTTTCAACGCAAGAAAAGAATTCGCAGCGTGTTTTATGATCTCTGCGCTGTTGATATCGGTTACAACAAGATTCGCATTAAAAGGTTTATATAGATCACGGAATATCAGCTCTGCTCTTTTACTTTCTACTCCTACAACAATTCTATCGGGTGTTAACGCATCATCCAATGCACTTCCTTCCCTGAGGAACTCAGGATTCGATCCGACATCGAAATCAACGCCTTTTTTGCTATATCTTGCTATTATTTGCTTCACTCTTTCGCCTGTCTTGACAGGAACAGTGCTTTTATCAACAATTAAATGATACTCACTTATCGAGCCTGCAATTACCCTTGCGACTTCTTCTATAAACGACAGATCCGCCATTCCGTTTGGCAGAGGCGGTGTAGGCAAACATAAAAAAATGACTTTGGCAAAATTGCATGCTTTTTCAATGCTTGAATCAAATGAAAGCCTGTGTTTTTTGAGATTTCGTCTGACCATTTCATCAAGACCCGGTTCATAGATATCTACAACCCCTTTTTTAAGTCTATTGATTTTGTTGATATCTTTATCAATACAGAGTACATCATGTCCCTTCTCTGCAAACACTGCTCCTGTAGTAAGTCCCACATAGCCTGAACCAATTATCGATATCTTCATATTCAATATAAACGCAAAAGACTATATATAATAGTATCACCAATGCAAAAAGTAACAAAAAGAAATTTTAGTGCATATACGCCAAAAACGCCCTATTGTAAAGTATTCAAATTGCCCAGCTGTAGATCCTTCTTCAAGAACTTTGGGAACAACGAGAATAAAAACAGATTTTCATCTCTAGTCGGATTTCTAATAAGGAAGACTCTAAAGATAAAATCATGCAATTCACGGTCGAATGTGATTTGTCTCCTGACAAATCTGTCAGACTCTAAATCTTTTGTTACCTCATAACCTACGCCCCACTTTTCCGCAAGCTTTGTCCAAAAACCCAAGGTTACCGAGTCAGTCGTATTTACCTGTTTATATTCCAGCAAGTTCACACTAAATCTTTCATGTAATTTAAGAACTAAACCAAGCTGCCTGATATCTTCCCGAAGTTCTCTGGTATTGTATTCTCCATTTCCTCTCAACTCAATGTAATCTTTTGGCAAAAACTCGACCGACCAAAAAAGGTTTGAAAATTTTCTTTCTTCGAGTTGTTCTCCAGGAAGCGGATAAACTGCCAGCCAGTCAAATGGATACAGGAAGTTCGTTTCATTGAAAGAGACTGTGTCACGTTTGGATCTTGGATAGTATTCAAGTTCAAAATCCAATTGCAGAAATTTGTACAATAAATTTTCTTTCTCCCTGCTGTAAAATGAATGCTTCATCTGTACAGATGATTCCCAAAACTGTGTTAATCCCTCCTCCTCTGTAAAACGCAGAAGCTCATCATTACTTCCATTTTCAATAAATAAATCTTCCGTGCCGATGCTGAAATCAACCCTATGTATGAAACCGTCATATTTCCTTCTGAGAGCGAACGAAATGTCGCCTCCAATGCTTGTCAAATCCCTGTATTGCTGATTTTCATCTATATCCTGCTCATAGTATAGCCAGCTGTTATTAAGAAACACGCTCGTATTAAAAACAGAGATATTTGTATTGTAACTTAGTTCGTTCTGGGCATGCATTCTCCAGCTTTGCTGATCATCCAAAAGCAAATCATCATCAAAATGATTGCGCAGATTACTGACTGATATTCTGTTACTGTAATTCAGATAATCAAAAAACTTAATATCTGAGACATAAAGAGTAGTTTCGGGAAGTTTTTCCAACTGGGTCTGGAATTCATTTATTCTTGATTTGAACTGAAATGTTGATGCGGTATTCGAACCAAGATATCTTCCATAAACTGTAGTTTCCTGTTCTTTTCCGGTCTTAAACTCCTTCTGGAAAATATCTTCGAGCAAAAATCTATCTGAAAGCTTCGATGATTCAATTTCTGCCCTGAAATCATCAAAAGTAAACCTGTTGAAAGTTCTTACTCTATATCTATCCTGAATATCCAAACTTGCGAACTTTTTATCAAAGTCATTGCTCAGATTCGGCCCTTTATCTCTCATTAAGTATGTATCAATATAACCAAAGTGATCTGCATAGTTCCACTCGTGGTCTAATCCCCCGGCATAACCGCGAAATTGTCTGTGATCAGTCTGGAGTTTGACCTGTCCATGGTAACTGTTGTTATTTCCGACATCGATGCCCCAAGTAAGGTAGAAGAAATTTCCAAAGCGCGTATTTCTTCCAAAACGTATAGAATCCAAGATAGCATCCTGATCTTTAGTATACCTGAAATAAGGTAGATAAAAGATAGGAACACCGTAAAGCCTTACACTGACATTATTGAGATCTACAGGCGTCGTATCGAGATCCAGTTTATTATTCTTTATGACAGTTTCACCTGTACTTGCTAAAATATAATAATCCGGAAGATTGTATTCACATGCTGTGATCTTGATTTTCTTAAAGACAAGTTTATCACCGCTTTTGATTATCTGTTTTGCATAAACATATCTATAAGGGGTCTTGATGCTCTTGGTTTTTGTGACTACCACCGCATTTTTAGAATCCCAGTCGTTATTTTTCGTATCTATCGTTATTCTGTCAGCAAACAATGTGTAATTCGCCCCCGTTGGGACTGCAATACAATTACCTTTACAGGTAATCTTTTTGGCTCCTTCTGTTTCTTCATATGAAATAGTATCAGCTTCAATCATGTAATCCTTAGAAGTAAGCTTGGCCCTCCCAAAAAATGTAACATCTTTGCCATCCTGCTTAATGCGTATATATTCCTGCTCCACTTTGAAATCATCATCTTGAAAAGCCATAAGAGACGCAGAAAGTGTCAGAAGTAAGTAAAAATTGCTCTTCATTAGTTTAATAACAATTACACTAGAGACTAAAAGGCTTTAAACATTTGTAAAGGCTATACTGTCGTGCTATTTGTCTGAATTGTTCTTAAGCCATCTTATTACATCAAAAGTGGAAACGACCCCTATAATGCTATCTTTAGAATCCTTAACGAAAATTCTATGAAAATGTTTTTCGATTAAAATTCTGAGTGCCTCTTTAAGCGAAGCATCTCTATCGATACAAACCACGCCAGGAGACATAATATGCTCAACTTTTAACTGAGTGATCTGCTCTGCTATTTCACCACGAAACTGCTGCAGGGTATACTCGGCAACATCCTTGAAAGAAACAACCCCTATTGCGTTTCCATTGCTGTCTGAAACCGGCGCGCCTGTGAATCTGTGATCAATGAAGAATTTAATGGCTTCAGCAATTGTCCAATCAGCCTGAATAAATAAGACCGGTGAGGTCATTATATCTTTAACTTTAATGCTCAAATCAGGAATTTTATCTGCCATTAAATAGTCCCCTAATCATGCTAAATCAAGTCCTGACCAATACAAGAAAATAAACAGCGAATTAAAACTTGTTATCCTTTTTTTTGTCTTCTTTTGATTTCCAGATTGCCGTAAGGGTCATTTCCTGACCATCACGAATTATTGTTATTGGAATCTCTTTATTCTCCTCAACCTTCCTGATCATTTTGGTCAGATGCCTAAGAGGGTCATCACTTGAAAGACTTGTACCATTAAACTTAACAATGAAGTCGCCTGATTTAACACCGCACTTTTTGGCGACAGACCCTTTTTCAACTTGATCAACTTTTATCGCGCTGCATCCTTCTTCAAGATTTAATGATTTGAGTTCAGTTTCATCAACTTCTTCTGCCGGGAAAATACCAAGCCTCTTCTGATTTGGCATTCCACCAAACCTCTCCATCATTTTTTGGTTGAAATTGCTGGGAAGTGCAGGTTGTTCAATCTTTTTAAACTCCAGCTTAATATCAGTAAAACTGACCTCATAAGCAACTTCAAAAACCAGTTTTGCAATATTATGAGCCGTTTCAAAATTAATTTTATCCGGATCATCCCCGGGACCATGGTAATCCTCATGTACATTCGTAAAGAAAAATAGAACAGGAATCCCTTTTCTGAAAAAATTTGTATTGTCTGACGGCGCGACTCCGCCGGGAGCTGTCTCCAAATCAAAATTATATTTATCCTTTAACCCATCTATCAGCTCTTCCCATTTATCGGCTGTCTCCACACCACCTATGAACAGATAGTTCTTCTCAGATCTTCCTATCATATCCAAATTAATCATAGCAACTGTCTTATCTAGCGGAAATACAGGATTTTGGACGTAATGTCTTGAACCAAGCAAACCCTTTTCTTCACCACCAAATGTCATGAAAACCATGCTTCGCTTCGGTTTTTCTTTGAGCGATGAAAACGCTTCTGCAAGCTCCAAAATACCGGTAGTACCGCTTGCGTTATCATCCGCTCCGTTGTGAATCTGCCCCATCGCCGCTCCGACATGATCCATATGCGCACCGATTACAACATATTCATCTTTAAGAACAGGATCTGTACCCGGAATATATCCTATACAATTCGGAGCCTTCTCTTTTCCAAATTCCCACCACTGGATATAATTTTCAATCCCCTCAGGAGACAACAATCCGCATCTTTTAAACTCTGCACCTATGTAATCCGCAGCTTTATTAAGTTCCGGCGAAGGGGTATTCCTTCCCTTCATTTCATCTGAAGCAAGAAAATCCAGATGATCTTTGAACTCCTGGGACGTTATAGTCGAAAGAGCTTCTTCACGCGACAAAGTCGAGGGCTCCGGATCTGTTGAAATCGAAAATGAATTACCACTAGAACAGAACAAAATGTAAAATAAGAAAGCTGCCGCCAAAGAAAATATATTTTTCATGCTACCTCCTTAATATTGAGACAACAAATAGAATACGTTTTAAACTGTGGAAATGTTAATCAAAGGTAGCATCTATATAAAAATTTTTATACTCACTCTAAATGCATAAATTTATCATAAATCTGTCGCTGATCCTGCTTACAAGCGCCTGTTCTGTTTTTACCGGATATAAAAGCGATTCAGAAAGGCTTCTAAACGAGCTGATAACTCAACATATTAAACTGGATGAGCTCGGACCAAAATATTTCAAAGAGTTCCAGAACAAAGAATCTGATGAAAATGAACTGATAAAGTGTTCGGATGAATATCTTAATCTTAAAAAAAGCAAGATAAGTGACTTCATCAATCAGGCGGAAAAGATCAATGAGCAGGAGCTCAGCGAAGATGATGCAATTACTTTCAAGCTGCTAATATTTCACATGAAAAATGAGGTTGATACGCTTACATATCGTATGGACAATTGGAATATTGATCACATTTGGGGGAATTTTTTCCCACACACTCCAGATAAGGTCAAAAATACTAAAGATCTGTATGAAATAATAAGAGAATACAAAAAGTATCCAAAAATTATCGATGCAGCCATCCATAAGCTAAAGAAAGGCAAGAAAGAAAACAAATACGCGCCTGCAATTGCAGCCGAAAGAGCTATCAGTCTGCTTAAAAAATATCTTGAAGAAAATCTGAAGGCGTTGCACTCATTTAAAGAAGATGCCAAAAAGATAGAAGGTGCCGAAATTCGAGTATATGAAATTGAGGCGCTAATTCATCACGATGTAAAAGAACCGCTGGAAAATCTCATTGAATTTATAGAAAAAGAGATAGTTCCCTTCTCAAGAAAGCAGCCGGGTCTGTGCGCTCTCCCGGAAGGAAAAAGCATTTACAGATATAAAATCAGGGAGCAGACTACTAAGGACTTTGAACCAAAAAGACTGCATGAACTTGGACTGAGCGAACTGGCAACAAATCAGGAGCAGATAATGCTTATCGCTCAAAAAATTGGCTTTCACGGCAATTTAAAAGAATTCATCACTCATCTGGTTAATGATCCAAAAAACTTTATGACAGATAAAAACAAATATCTGGATTACATGAAAACTCTGGCATTAAAACCCAAAGAAAAACTCTCCTTATACTTCAAAAATATCGAGTTTAAAGAGATAGAAATAATTGAAATGAATGAAATTCATGCCAAAAATGCCCCCACTGCTTATGGCGGCGAAAAATATTGGGTAAACACATATGATCTTAAATCAAGACCTCTTTATACAGCGGCCGCCCTGACCTTTCATGAAGCAGACCCGGGACATCATCTCCATCATCTTTACAACAAATCAATAAAGCTTCCAGCAAACAGAAAATATCAGTACAGGGGGTCAGCTTTTGGAGAGGGTTGGGCGCATTACGGAGAGCTTCTGTGTGATGAAATGGGTTTATATGATGACGATATGTCCAAAATCGGAATGTATTTTTACCAGGCCTGGAGAGCGGCGCGGCTCGTTGTTGATACAGGTATTCATGAATTTGGATGGAGCAGAGAGCAGGCAATCGATTTTTTTAAGGACAATCTGGCGCTCGGACACAAAGACATTGAGAATGAAATAGACAGGTACATCATATGGCCGGGACAAGCACTTGCATACAAAGTCGGACAGTTAGAAATCATCCGAATCCGTAAAAAAGCTGAAAAGGCACTGGGAAACTGGTTCGACATCAAAGATTTTCATTACCAGCTGTTCAGACATGGAAGTCTCCCTCTTGGCATACTTGAAGAGGTGATAGACAAGTGGGTACAAAAAGTACAGAGCAAAGCTAACTGAAAAAATCCCGTTTCAGAACCGCCACAATCTCCCGCGTATCCTTGTATGGAGTAGATTTATGATAGGAATTTTGTAGGATTTTCGTCCCAGTCCAACCAGAAATCAGCAAATGAGTTCTTAGGAATTGTGAGACATCTAAAGCTGTTATCATTGTTTTTCTTGGTTGGATTCTGCGGTTTTAACAAAGGAGATCTGTTGCCTTCTTTGACAACAACGAATTTGTTTCAGCAGGGACCGGCGTATTGGGCCAAAGAGTATCAAATCACAGGTGCTGGCAGTGTTGTGCATTCATCAACGATATTATTGCCAAATGGCGATTCTGTAATAGCAGTTATCACCACAGGTTCCGGAACTACCATTGCAAGACTCAGCCCGACTGGAAATGTAATTACTGCAAGAACTTACAATTTCGGCGCTGGAACACTTAGTCTAACCGGTTGTAAAATATCCCTATGCTCGAATGGAGAATTCGTATTTGCGCAAGGCTTAACGACATTTTTTTTAAATCTTGGTATCGTTATAATGAAACTTGATCAAAACTTGAATCCCATATGGGTGAGAAAAATAACTGATCCGAGCGTCATTTATAGAAACTCAGCTGCCTTTAATGATGGAATAGCAGTAGTCGGAGGTTTTAGTCCCCAACTATCTACAACACACCCTTGGGTAGCCTGCTTTGGCCCTAATGGCGATAACATTTTCCAAACTGCCTATACCTCTACGCTACCTGATAATGTAACAGGTGTTTCTATTGCTACTATTGGTAATCATCTAGTGGTCGGGATTCAATGGTCTCCTTTTGCAACCCCACAATCGTTTGGGATAATGCTGTTGGAGCAATCCGGGTCGTTCATTATTGCCGCAAGATATTACACCAATACTGCAATAAATATAACTTCCATGGATCTTGGAAGTGATGGATTATACGTCTCGGGATATGATTACAGCATTCCTTGCCCCTTTGTAATGAAAATTAATTTTTTTGGGTATGTTGAATTTTTTAGGTCTTTCTCATCAGGGTCAAGCCCTGTCTTTATCAGGAATATAAAATCAACAAACAACCTGATTTTGGCAAGTGGATACGTCTACGATAGTTCTGCGAATATTTCTCCCTCCGGATGGCTGGGAGCGTTCGACGGTTTCACTGGGGATATATTGTACCAGAATAGATATACGAATAGTTCCTCATCTCTTATATTTTTCGACATCATTTCAGGAACTGACGGATATTTATCCGGCGGCGGTTTTGGCAACCCCATGTTCTCCACAACTGCGCGTTTTTATCTCCAGAAAATCGGGCTGGATGGCGCGATTAATTTTAGTCCAAGTTCACCAATGTCATCCGCTCTAACTTCTTTGACTGCTAATCCTTCTCCATCATTATCAGCTAATTTTCTCTGGTTAGTATCCGGGAATGCCGCTTTTACAATTAACACACAGACAGTACAGCCATCAACTACCACAATTAATGTTGTTCCATATGCACCGTAGCAACTTGTACTGAACTTACGCGCGTTAATTTTTTTGTAATGTCTCGCCCAGACTCCATAACAATCTGAACTGAGTCTGGTTGTAACCGATTATGGAGACAAGAGCATCTGATTGTGCTCTCGTTAATGACTCTTCGGCGTGAATAACTTCGAGCGGGATTGCGCTGCCTGCTCTCTGCCTTTCCCGGCTCAACTTCAGAGATTCCTCAGCATATCTTAATTGATCTCCCGCAAGCTTCATCTGCTCCTGATAAAGATTTAAAGATTCATAATACAGTTTTACTTCATTTTTTATCTTCTGTTGTGTTTTAGCCAGGTTGATTTGAGCCTGCTTTACTCTTGCGTTCGCAAGATGCATCCGCCCGTAATCAAGAAGTCCTCCTGAACCAATTCTCCACCCTATACCGACAAAATATATATTCTGACCATCCAGATCTGCAGGTACAGGTCCAAATTCGCCAAAACTGGCTTCAGCAATAACATCAGGAATAAGAGCACCCCATTTGGATGAAGATTGCTCATTTTCAAAGGCCTCCAGCTCTTTAACAGCAGATTGCAGTTCAGCCCTGTTGTTCAAAGCCGTCGAAATAAACCTGTCAATGTTGTCCTGTTTTACCAGCTCAAGCGGTACAACAACCTGCTCAGCCGGCGCCAGCTCAACAGAATAGTCAAGATTCAAAAGTCTGACAAGTCTCATGGAGGCTTCTTTCAGGTTTCCCTTTGCCTTAACAAGTTCAAGCTTATTATGCACAAGCTGAGTCTGCGCCCTCAATAATTCCCCTCTAAAGGTGTTCCCAATTTTAACGGACTCATCAAGTTCATTAACAAGCGTTTCAGATATCTTTACGGTGCTCTCTAAAATTTCTCCGAGCTGATCCCATTTCAACATTTCTAAATAAGCAACAGCTGTCTCCATAAGTTTTTCTTTCTTTACAGCTGCATAAGACGATTCTGATGCCCTATATATTTTTTTTGCAGACAGTTTGCTGAATATTGCGTCCCCAAGAGGGAGTCTAATCCCTGCCCTCAGCGCAGCTGTATAGTTTTGTTTATCTACATCAACGAATTCTCCAGCTGTCCCTTGTGTTTCTCCCTCCAATCTCGAAAACTGGACTGAAGGTCCGATGACCGGATATAATTTATTATCTGCGATCAGCGCCTTCGCATATGCCTCATGAAGCATCTCCCTTGCCGCAGAAATTTCCAGATTATTGTCGGCAGTCAGTCTGATCGCCGTATCAAGATCTATCTTGTATGTATGCGATGCCTCATCCACGGCTATGAATTTTTTACCGATCTGAACAGGGTTCAGATCAAATTCTCTTTCATACATAAAACTGTCTGTACTGCAGCCGCTTATAATGATCGCTATAAAAAAAATATATCCTGAATAACGCATGATATGTGCCCTAATGACCTGTACGCACCTTTTCACCATCACTTATCATATTTTTCCCCTCTGTGACTATCTCATCGTTCTCTGTCAAACCATTAGAGATTTCTACCTCGATTCCATCATCAAATCCGATCTCTACGGGCAATTCCTTCGCAATATTGTCTTTAACCACAAACACGAAAGATTTTTTTCTTTTGATGATAAGCGCTTGCGCAGGTATAACCAGCGCATTCTCATGCTTTTCAATATCCAAAGTTACCAGCGCGAACATCCCGGGTCTTATCACATTTGATCCGTTTTCGATATCTATTTCCAGCATCATCGTTTTGGTGTTGGTATTCAATCCCCATGAGTTCCTGGAAACAGCCCCTTCAAAAACTATTTTGTTCAATTCATTGACAAGCACTTTCACCGCGTTCTGATCGATGTTTCTTACCTCGGTTTCAGGGACATGAACGCGAACTCTTATGGGATTAATTTTTTGTATGCGGAACAATCGCGTCTCTCCGCTTTTCACCAGCGAGCCTTCATCTACCCATCTTTCGGTGACAACACCATCGAACAAAGCAGAAATCTTTGAAAAATTGATCAGTTCACTCAATCTTTCTATGTCTGCTTTTATCATCTGAGCCTTTCCATTTAATTCATCTAACTGATCTTTTGTAACAAGATTGGGACCTTTTTTAACAAGTTCTTCTGCCCGTTTATACTGAGATTCTCTCCATATTATCTCAGCCCTAAGTTTTTCGAGCTCTTTTACAAGTTCAGGTACAGATATTTCTCCTAATAAATCACCTTTTTTAACCCACGATCCCACATCGATATTCAGCTTATCAAGATATCCGGTAACCCTTGCATAAAACACAACATCCTGATCTGCTATGGTTTCTCCCGGTATAGTTATCTTTCGGTAAACTGTTTTCCGCTGAGGTTTTTGTACTTTAACATGCGGGGCAGCGCTTTTTTTATCATTTTCCTCACTGACACTCTGCGAAAATTCGCTGAGAGCTGCCGCGCTAAGCAACAAGAAAACAAACAGTGGGACAATAAAAATCCTGCTAGACATTCTTATACCCTCCCTTAAATAACAAATAGAGTACAGGAACAACATACAGCGACAGCAAAGTCGCCGCAAAAACTCCTCCGATTACTGCCCTGGCAAGCGGAATATTCGCCCCGCCTTCAATCGCCATAGGAATAAGACCAAGTATTGCCGCTAAAGAAGTCATCAGAATCGGTCTTAGTCTTGTTCTGGCAGCCTCTCTGATCGCATCCAGACTTGATTTGCCAGACTTCATAAGCGAGTTTGCAAAATCAATCATCAGGATTGAAAATGCCACCACTATGCCAACCATCATTATCATTCCCATAAGAGACTGTATACTCATGTAGGTTCCGGTCGCCAACAGCATCCACACCACCCCTATCAGACCGAAAGGAATCGTGAACATAACAATCAGCGGATCAAGCATAGAACGGAACTGAACAACCATAACAAGATATACGAGTACAGATGCAAGCAAAAGTCCAAATCCCAACCCTTTGAAAGATTCCTCCATACTTTTTACTTCGCCTCTGCGAAGTACTGCGTATCCGGGAGGAACTTTCCCTTCCTTTTCGATTTTCTCGAGTTCTTCTTCAATTCTACCTGAAGCCGTGCCCAAATCAGTACCCTCAACATTCGCATATACATCGATAACACGGTTTATATTGTAATGCATTAC
>JACQRL010000161.1 GCA_016206485.1 Planctomycetota bacterium
AAATCACGCAACGTAACCTAATTGCTAAATGTATAAGAATAAGAAAAGACTACTTCTTTTTAAAAATTACAAGACCAGTGATTAATAAAACTCCGACAATCAGTAGGATAACCCCGATTTTAGTTGCGATCATGCTTGCTGCAGCTGCCAATAAAAAGGTTACAGGAAGTGTAAGTATCCAGGCATATATTATTTTTGCGCCCAATCCCCATTTAACTCCGCGAGATCTCTTGGCAGTTCCAACACCTATGATTGACCCTGTTATTGTATGTGTAGTGCTCACAGGAACTCCCAGTTCTGCCGCGCTTTCGAGCACAATACCCGCGCTGATTTCTGCGGCAAAGCCATCGGCAGGTGTTATATGCGCCAGCTTTGAACCGAGCGTCCGAATTACCTTCCATCCCCCGGCCGCTGTCCCAAAAGCAATAGCACCGCCACAAGCAAACATCACCCACAAAGGTATATAAATATCCTTTATATTGGAAACTCCCGGAAGCATTCCTCCTACAAAGAGAGCCAGCGCTATTACTCCCATAACTTTCTGGGCATCATTCTTTCCATGCTGAAATGCCATAAAACTCGATGAGCAGATCTGAAGGGCTCCAAACCATTTTCTGGCCCTTGACTGAGACATTCCTTTGTAGAAGTAAAGCGAAATGACTGCGATGAGCAATATTGGAACAACAAATAAAACAAAAGTTGAACTCATTGCCCATTTTAAACCGGCCTTGATATGACTCCAACTCAGTACATCTACACTGTAAAGAACTATTCCGCCAGTTGTTATGACACCGATAAGAATAATTAAAATCGTGAGGAACCATCCTCTGACACTTCCAGAACCAAATCCGACAGCAGATGAGTAGATCCCAACAATCAAAATAAATCCGACCAGCAATCCAAGCATGGGAGAAACCAGCAGTGCTACTAATATTTTGGTTATACCTGCCCACTGTATCACGCCAAATCCATACAATCCGACAGACCCGCCGACTAGACCTCCGATCAGAGAATGAGACCCGCTTATCGGCATACCAAGTTTAGTGCACCATCCGACCCATGCGCTTGCAGCTATCATGGCGCTCAAAACTGCCAGGGATGAATCGAGAGTCGGTTCAAGAGTAACAACTCCGGCCCCTATGGTTTTTGCGACCTTTGTACTTACCAATGCGCCCAAAAAATTCAAAAATGCACACCAAACAACTGCAGCAGTTGGAGACATCACTCTTGTCGAAACTACCGTGGCTATCGCATTCGCGCTGTCGTTCCATCCGTTCATGAAATCAAAAATCAAAGCGGAAATTACGACTACTACAATAATTGTTGTGGGATCCATCAGAACAATTGCAGATTTCTGATAGCAGATTTCAGATCACTAGACATAAATTGCATCGGCTAAGCATTCTTTAGGACTATTCCTTCAATAACATTCGCAACATCCTCGCACCTGTCTGTAGCGGCTTCAAGCTCCTGATATATATCTTTCCATTTTATTATATCTACTGTGTTCATGCCGCTTGTAAAAAGAGAGGCGAGCGCATGTTGTTCGATCCTGTCTCCTTCATTTTCATGCGTATGAATCTGAACGCAGAGGCTCAAAATCCCGTCAGTTTTATTCATATTACGCAGAGACTTAATCGCTTTCTCAACCACAGCGGTAGCCTGTACAAGAACACTCCCGAGCTGTCTTGCTTGTTCGGTCGGTTTATCTATCTTGTAAAGGACCATGCGCGCAACCGCCGTATCGATCAAATCAAGAATATCATCCAGCCGACAGATCAGCTCATGAATATCTTCTCTGTCGAAGGGAGTAATAAAAGTCTGGTTCATTTTCAAGATTGTATCATGTGTCAACTGATCACCAATGTGCTCAATTTCCTTAATTTGCGCGGCTTTAGAATTAACATCACTGAAATCATTCAACAAATTATTCAGTTCAACCGCGCCTGAGTGGACATTAGCCGCGGCTTTCTCAAATAGTTCAAAGAACGCCTGCTCTCTTGGTATCAGACTAAACATTATTGCCCGTGATTATTATCTCAATAAAAAGATTGTCCATAAAAAAGAGAAGTCAGTACACAGCAGTTAGTAATTAGGTGATAGATTTAATTTTATGTTCGATTGCGCCACTACGCCCTTTTCTTGAATCAACCTTGATGCTTATACTTAACCTGTTGCAATCTTTTTCCAGCGCTCTGTAGCATTTTTTAATCACATCAAACACTTCATCCCAATTCTTTCCCTCAATACAGGTGCCCATCGGACACAGATAGTAATTCAGCCGGCTCTTTTTCACCACTTGTACGGCTTTTTTCACATACTTTGAAACCGATTCGCCTTTGCCGATAGGGGTGATACTGAATTCAACTAATACAGACATGTCAGAGGCGCAGAAGGACAATTCCGGCTAATATAAAAACAGCCGCAATAATTTTATATAAAGTAATTGCTTCACTGAAAAATACCAAACCGATTATAAATGCGACCATCGGCCAGCTGCCGGTAACAGGGGTCACGCGCGACACCTCTCCCAGTTTCATAGCTGAAAAATTCGTAATCTGTCCAACTACGCTACCCAAAATACCTGCAAGCAAGAGGAATGTAATTGTAGTCCAGCTTAGACCTTTTATTTCTGTAAGACATGATGGTCTTAGAGCTATCATGAATATGACTCCTATCACAATTCCCGCGCATCTGAGCACAACTCCCGCATATGGCTGAGCCTTGACAAGACCCATCTTTTCAAAAATCGGGACAACCCCCCACACAACAGCGGTCAACAAAGCCCAGGAAAACCAGTCGAAATCTTTCATATGAAATTATCGGCAACATCAACGGTCTACAGAGTCTAGGACTTTATTAGACTCGTTAGACTGTTTTAGATTAGTTTAGACTTGTAAGACAGAAAGGACTCTATAGACTAATAATTTCATGATCAAGTATGGAATAATAACTCATGGAGGGGTCGGCTCGCTGAATGCCTGGTCAGACGGATGCAAAACCGCAGCCGAGAAAGGTTTTGAGATCCTGAAGAATGGAGGCAATGCGCTGGATGCAGTGATAGAAGCGGCTGTATCACTGGAAAATGACGGCAGATTCGATGCCGGCATCGGATCAGTGCTCCGCCTTGACGGCAAAACCATCGAGTGCGATGCTGCATTAATGACATCAACCGGTAAAATAGGAACAGTTATTAATGTACACAATGTGAAGAACCCGGTACTTCTTGCAAGAAAAGTTATGGATACACCTCACGTTACACTGGCGGGAACAGGAGCAGAAAATTTTGCCAAAAAATTAGGATTACATGACAAAATCAGACCTACCAAACAAGTCAAAGAGCAATACAAAGAACAAATTCAGCAATTAAAATTAAAAACACTCGACGGACACCGAAGCATATGGAATAAAGTAAAATTAGAAAATATCTGGAATTGTAAGCAAGATTATTCCTCAATCTTCGGATGCGATACCATAGGAACTGTCGCAATCGATACAAAAGGACGGCTGGCAATCGCAAACTCCACGGGAGGCGTCAGTCCAGCATTACCGGGTAGAGTCGGAGACTCCCCTATCCCAGGCTGCGGGTTTTACTGCACAAAACACGCAGCCGTAGTAGCGACCGGGCATGGAGAAGAAATTATAAGGCGAATGTTATCATTTACTATTCACAATCTGATTGTGGAAAGCGATCTGATCGAAATTCCGGTCAAGAAATGCATCAGCAAATTCCCTGAGGAGATCCCGGTTGGAACCATAGCTATATCAAAAAAAGGATACGTGATCGCCGCCAACAAAGAGATGGCATCATATGCATTGGTTGAAGAAGACTAGCTAATCGTGGATCGCAAATCGTAGATCTTGGATCGTAGAGTGTGGAGCTTTGGATTTGCAATTTAGCAGACGGAAGGGAAGCGAAAGAGTTTTGACTTCAATTAAAGGCAATTTATCCTAATGGGAAATATTGACCTGGAGGTATACATGAAACATATTTTGAAAACTCTAGTTCTCACCGCAGTCATAATTGCCATCGCATCCTGTTCACAAGCTCAGAAAGGGCCGGCAACCATGGGAATAGCAACCATCATTAATACGAAAGGCGTAAGTGTCGGCACCGCATGGTTTACACAAGAAGGAGACAAAGTGAAAATCAGGATCTTTGTCGGGAATCTTCCGCCGGGAGCTCATGCATTTCACATACACGCAATCGGTAAATGCACAACTCCAGATTTTTCCAGTGCCGGACCGCACTTTAATCCGCACAATAAAAAACATGGACTCAAAAATCCGGAAGGTCACCATGCAGGTGACATGCCAAATCTGGATATAAACAACGAAGGAAAGGAAGAGATTGAATTTTATACAGATTCCATAGCACTCGGTGACGGAACAAACTCAATATTTGATCAGGATGGCTCCGCTCTTGTCATACACGCAAGCCAGGATGATAATGTTTCAGATCCCGCAGGTAACGCCGGAGCAAGAATCGCATGCGGAGTCATAGAAAAAACAAACGAACCTGATACAAAGTAGATAGAAGGTAGAAATCAGGATTCAGGAGACAGCTCAAAATTTATATTATCTAGCAACCTATGTATTATTCACTAGCGTTGTAAGACATGATTTTTATTCCTTCGCTAAAAAATATAGTGACATCATCAAACACCGGAGTTGCAAGCAATGTTGTCCCGCTGGTCGCCCCTCTTACTTTGAATACTACCCTATATTTAACATTCTCCTTTTCTTTTAATTCGTAATATTTTCTTCCCTTCTGGTCAATTGCTGTATATCCTGAATCCTTTCCCTGAAAAGTTTCTTTTTCAACTCCGCCTTCTCCTACAACAACCAAATCTGCTCTAACTGCAGCCCCTTCTTCACTTTCGATTCCCTGTCTCAATACCGCACCACCCTTGACCTTTCCATTATGCTGTTGCTGGGTTGAATAATCTTTGTAATCATACATCACTTCTTCCCCTGTATCTCTATCCCAATCTTCTCCATACCAGGTCCACTGCATTCCCATCAGTTTGATATTTTTTTGAGTTAACGTATTCAACACCCCGGATCTATTATCAGATTCAAATACCCGGGCGGTTTCAGCAAGAGGTTTTCTGCCAAAATTTTCCAGACGCACTTCACCGCTTTCAAACCTGCATTCTTCACCCTTAGGGACATAGTATCTCCCTTTCTGATAAACCCCCTTGACCGCATTCGTTATCTTATCCAGATGACCTTTCCTTGTCTGATCATTTACTTCCGCGCTTCCATGAACATATAACTCATCAACGGTATAATCACCGCTGTAATTTCTTGGCCACATGCATTTATCAACATTACCTTTTAAGTAGGCCGCTCTGTTAAAGGTAAAACCATTAAACATGCTCTCTCCTATCCTCAACACATTTGCGACAAGATTGTTACTGCCGGTACTGCTATTAGCCCCAATTGGTGCAGAGCTTTGTCCCCCATTCGTCGATCCAGAGACATTAGCTCCTAATACATCTGATCCATCTATAGAAACTGCGTCAGCATCAGACCAGGAATTAAGAGAAAACACCGGTCTTCTCCCTCCTTTCATCCAAAGTCTCTGATCTATTCTGCTTATTACACTACTCTCAGCTGGAATTTTTCCAGACCCTTCCACTTCAATTCCATTCACAAATATTTTCATTTCATGCTCAGCAGCATATGTTGGTATCTCAGCGTAACCCAACGTCCCAGTATCAAACGTTAAGATTCGACCAGCTGGAAGCACCTCAATAGGCTTTCTATTAAACTTTATATACCAAGACCACATTACATGCGCCCATCGGTGCGCCTCTAAATAATTTTTTCTTGGCATTAACGCGCTCTTATTCACACCTGAAGCGCTGCTGAGTCCATGTGTATGTAAATTATGATTTAACGTGCCGGTGTTAGAAAATATTTCCAAATCAATCGCATGATGCTTTCTTCCATCAGTGTGAGCTGCACCTCTTGTATCCGGTGCGTCTACTAAATCAACAAGTTTGACACTCGTATTCGCTTGATATGCTCCAAACCAGTCATTCATACCGCCTGCCCACAAATAATATGAATAATCACCTCCTATAGTATCAACAAAGAGATCAATGAGAGCTCTGGTGGTATCTATATGCTCCCAATCATCAAGAGAGCCGGCATTGTTATGCTGATATATTCCACCAAATAATGATGCAGGTTTTATATTCTTCACTCCCATCCTGCCATTCTGCATATACACACTCTTTTCAAACGGGATCCTGTTATACGTAGTCTTAGGATTACCCACATATCCCATCACTCCATTCTCTGTTAC